>CAZAYB010000022.1:0-22222 GCA_964489215.1 uncultured Pirellulales bacterium | reverse complement strand
CATTATCTCCTGACGCTGACGAATTTCAGCGCCGGGCTCAATATTAGTTCGGTTGCCGCCCCATCGGCTGTTACGTGAAGAATATACAACCATACCTGCTGATGGCGCACGGATAATACATGCCTCCAGCTGATGCCTGACCTTATCAAGCTGCTCACTTTCAAGATCAAAACGAGCTTTCGTACTCTTAAGTTTCGCCTCTCGCTGAGACAATTCACTACGGCACCTCGCCTTAGTCCGCTCAAGCGACATCAGAGCCTCACGATAATCACTTAAACGTTTCTGAGCCTCCTTCAAAAACTCATACTTGCGAAAAAGATCAAGCTGGGTCTTAGCCTGACCAACCTTTATCTTCAATGTCTCTGCCTCAAGACGGTCGCCCTCAAGTTCAAGCTGGGCAATATATTTCTTCTTCGCAAGCTTCATGCTCCAGTCATAATTGCTCTTGGCCCTGTTGTATTTCTCCTCTGCAAGATTTATCTCCGCCGTAAGCTCATTAAGCCTTTGCCTCGCCTCTCCGCCAAGCTGATTGGGATCATCAAGATACCCGCGCATATCAAATTCACCTATCTCCCTGTCTTTAAGACCAGACAAAAACTCTTCAGCCAAAGACTCGCCAATATACTTCTGAAGGTCCATAAGCTTGAAGGTAACATCCAGCTTGGCCTGCTGTTCCTTGGAATCATTCTCATTTTTCTGAATCGAAAGTGCCTCTAAAGCCTCCTTATAACTTGCCTCGGCACTGTTGTGATCCATCTCCTGCCTGGTCAGCCTTTCCTTGATATCCGAAGAATCGAGCTCAACAAGAATCTTACCGTCCTTGACATCCTGCTCCGTTATATAAACACCCTCCGGGACTATACTTATTATCGTCGTCCTGCCCTCAACCTCAGATTTTATCTCAACTGCGTCCTGGGCCTTAACCGTGCCGTTTTCAATCACTTTTATTTCAAGATCGCCCTCGCTGACCTCATAAACCGAAGAAACCGCTTCAGAAGTACCCCCTTTATCTAAACTTGTTAATATAAAAAAAGCACCCGCTGAAAACACCACAACAATCACAATTAATAATATCTTTAAACCGATTTTTCTTTTCGCCATTTTCTCACTCTGTATATAAACAATATCTAAAGTTCCCACATCCCGTCAGGTCTTACATTCAAAAGACCTATGTCGCGATAAAAAGCAAGCCTTGCCAAAGTATAGTCTACGAGACGAGACGTCGTTGAGTTCTGTGCACTTAGCAAAGACTCCTGTGCCTCAAGAAGATCACGCGTCTCAGCCCTGCCAGCCTCAAGTAAAAGATTCGTACTGGCAACTCGCTCACGGGCAAGATTAAGACTGATTACCTGGATCTCATAACGCCTGGCAGACTCCTCTACACGACGGTAAGCATCCCGGACTTCCAGCTTAACCTCGTCAATGAACTCGTCAAAAGCACGCTGCCTCCGATTAAGACTTATAAGCGACTCCCTGTAAGCATTACGCTCCGACTTCCTGTCAAGTGGAAGCGAAACCCTCCCCCCCACAGAATAACTGCCCTCATGAAAACGAAGCCGAGTAAATTCTTTCTTATCAGTAGAATCAACACCTAAACTGCCGACAAGATCAAGGTCCATATTAAGAGCGTCAGCGGCCACATAAACCTTACGCCTGGCATCATCAACTCGGTCAGCACTTACTGCAAGATCAAGACGATTAACCAAAGCTGCCTCGATTGCGTCATCAGAACTGTACTCTAAATCTGATATGGAAACATCTGATAGTGCCCCAAGCTCATTAGGGTCAAGACGGACCTCCATATCAACAGGTATAGCAAGGCTAAGCTTGAAACGGTCAAGATCACGCTCATAAGACTGAACAGCTCTTGTAAGCTGGTCCCGCGCACTTAACATACTCTGCTGGGTCTGATCAGCCTGAAACTGAGGAAGCCTGCCGGATTCGGCCATCATCTTCGCTCGTTCATAAGCAAAAACAAGGTTCTCATAATTGCTCCTTGAGTTCTGAACAGAATCAAGACTTTGAAGAACCTGGTAATACTCGCCCACAACCGAAACAACAAACGTCTTGCGGAAACGGTTAAAAAGACGGATCTGGTAAAGAACGTTCCTCTCTGCCTGAGTAAGGTTCTCCTGAACAACTTTTCTGCCCGAACCTCTCAGCAAAGGCTTGGAAACTGTCGCGCTGAGAAGCGAACTGAGAGACTCAGAAGGATCGCCAGTCAAAAACCGAATCCAGTCAAGAGCAACAGATGTGCTTATCTGCGTACCATCAGCCAGAAGCTGAGCAAATCCAAGCTCAGCGCTGTAATCAAGAGATTCATCAGATGAATTACGTACATAATCAGAATCAAATGTACCAAACCACTGCATCGCAAAATCATGCCTGAAAAGAGTCAGATCAAGAGCTGAAAGAAAAAGAGCTTCCTTCTGCTGCTGATATTCTCTGCTCTGAGCAGTAGCGATACTCACTGCCTCCTCAAGCGTCAGAAAACCACCTGTATCTATACTCGAAACATCTATAGAATTGGCATCCTTCTCAACATCGCTTATTCGGTAATTTACTTTCCTGCCGTGCTCTGCATCCCACTTATTATCTATTATCTCATAACTCTCCTCATCCGCCTGCTGCTTATAATACTCCCTGCTGCAGCCGCCGGGCAACAACAAAAAAACAAGCCCGGGAAAACAAACAATAAACAGGAACCTTAAAAAATACATAAAAAAACAAGATAAAGCTGATCGTTTTTTGTCCATGAGAAAAAAACACCTTACTGCAAAAAGCAAAAATACCCAAAAAGCGGATCCTCCCAAAAAAGCTGTCATCACTAAGTGCTTTTTTAAGCCGACTTTAAATGAAATAACCTTACAGAAATACCGCTAAGCCTGCATTGTAACATATTTTATAGACGCTTTAAACCCTGAATATGTTTCAAAAAATCTGCCTCAATCCAAAAAATTATGACTGGCTCTATACCCGAAAATCTTACCTGCCCCGGTTAGCTGCCGAATAATTAGCCGCATACTCCTGAAACTTACCCATACTATGATCAAAAAACTGCTTATAAGCCTCACAAAAATAACTGCACCTCTTAAAACCGCCCGCCTGCGTTCGGCGGTCCTTAAGGCAGCCGCCCCGGCAAAGCTGAGAATATCGGCACACAAAACACTTATTGGAAAGCCTGTTCTTCGCCCTGGCAAACTCCCCCTTCTTATTACTGCTGTATATCTCGCCTATACCGCTTTCCAGTATATTACCCAGCTTATAATCTTCCTCAACAAAAAAATCACAGCAGAAAACATCTCCGTTATGCTCCACAACTATATAATCATCGCAACGCCTCCCGAAAGTACAGTTTGTATGCCTGCCGCTGATAAGATAATGCATAATCGAATCGAACATACGAATACTGACCTTATCAACACCATACTCCTGCCACCTATCAAACACCCGGCACATAAAATCTCCGTACTCCTGAGAACTGATGCAAAAATCAAGAACCTCACCAGTCCTCACATCACGCTCGACACAGGGCACAAACTGAAGAAATTCAAACCCCTGTTCCATATAAAAATCAAAAACCTCATCAGGCTTCCTGACATTGACATCGTTAAGCAGACAAAGAATATTGTATTCCACATTATGGGCACTGCAATTGCCAATTCCTTCCATTACCCTGTCAAAAGTACCCTTACCGGCCCGGTCCTTACGATAATGATCATGAAGCTCCCTCGGGCCGTCAAGACTTATACCAACCAGAAAATGGTATTCCATAAAAAACTTCGCCCACTCGCTGTCCAGCAAAACTCCATTAGTCTGAAATGCGTTGGAAACAACCTGACCGTCAAAACCGTACTTGCCCTCAAACTCGACCGCACGCTTATAAAAATCAAGTCCCATCAAAGTAGGCTCACCACCCTGCCAAGCCAGACTAACCCCCTCAAAACCAAGACCAAGATAATCCTTAATCAACCTCTCCAGCAAATCTTCACTCATCCGGTGGCAACCCCCGCCGAAATAATCACTCTTACCGCTGTAAAAACAATAACTGCAGGATATATTGCAATCGGGACCGGCAGGCTTTATCAATAACTGAAAAGGTCGCATAAATAAACACCTGTTAAAAACTAACCCTGGTCAAGACTGATATTCCTGCCCGTATCACCCGGCTCAAATACATGACAACGCTCAACATCAATATACATCAAAACCTCCTGCCTGGCTCTGAGGTCCTCATGTGGATCAACATTAGCTACAAACCTTTGCCCGCCCGGTGTATCAAGATAAACATCCATCCTGTCACCAAGTGGCTCTACAACATGAACAATACTCTTAAGCCCGTTTTCAACCTGACCATCAAAACCGCTAACACTCAAACACTCAGGCCTTACACCAAGAACCATCTCTTTGCCGTTATAACCGCCAAGAAGACCCCCAAACCTCCCCCTTAAACCAAGCCTCTGACCCTCCGTCAAAAAATATGCGTTATCTCCGTCGTATTCTACCCTGCCTTCAAAAAAATTCATCGGAGGTGTACCAAGAAAACCCGCAACAAACCTGTTAAAAGGACGGTCATAAACTCGCATCGGACTGTCAACCTGCTGAACCTTACCAAGATACATCACGCATATACGGTCACCAAGAGTCATCGCCTCTGCCTGGTCATGAGTAACATAAATCGAAGTCGTCTCAAGCCTGCGGTGAAGTGCCTTAAGCTCCGCTCGAGTAGTAACCCTCAGCTTGGCATCCAGATTACTCAAAGGCTCATCAAATAAAAACGCCTTGGGATCACGTACTATAGCTCGGCCAAGAGCAACCCTCTGCCTTTGACCCCCGGAAAGTGCCTTAGGCTTCCTCCCGAGATAATCCTCGATACCCAGCATCTGAGCTGTCTGCTTAACTCGCTCTTCGATTTTAGACTTCTTAACTTTACGCAGCTTAAGACCGAATGCCATATTCTGATAAACCGTCATATGAGGATAAAGGGCGTAATTTTGAAATACCATCGCAATATCCCTGTCCTTCGGTGGAACATCATTTACCACCTTAGAACCTATGGTAACCGTCCCTTCTGTTATCTCCTCAAGACCTGCTATCATCCTCAAGGTCGTCGTCTTCCCGCAACCGCTGGGACCCACTATTACCATAAACTCCCGGTCCTGAATCTCCATCGAAACACCCTCAACTGCCCTGACATCACCATCAAAAACCTTACTGACATCGCTCAATAACACTTCTGCCATAATCTCTCTCTTTCAAAAAAAATCGCCGATTAAGCTTCATCAATCACTATTATAACAACCTGAAAACCTTTTGACAAACAAAACACGCCATTTTTACCATTAAATCATTGATACAATTTGACAATCTGTATGACAAAATGGTAATATAACCGTTTAGCTGTAAACAGAAATCTATACCTGAAAGCAACAATGAAAGGCGCAGAATAAATGACTGCCGACAATAATAAAAAAGTAGATATTTTTGACACAACCCTCAGAGACGGCACCCAGCAGGAAGGGATCGCCTTTTCCATGGAGGACAAACTGCTGATCGCACAAAAACTCGACGAAATAGGTGTCGATTATATCGAAGGCGGATACCCACTTAGCAACGCAAAGGATGAGGCTTTCTTTAAAGAAATAAAGAAAAAAAAACTCAGACACAGCCAGATAGTCGCTTTCGGAATGACAAGAAGAAAAAACATCAAACCCCAGGACGACACATGCCTTAACGCACTGCTGGATTCAAAGGCAATGACAATCTGCATCGTCGGAAAAGCATGGGACCTCCAGGCAAAAAAAGTGCTCAACACAACCCTCGAAGAAAACATCAACATGATCGCTGATTCAATTAAGTTCCTAAGAAAAAAAAGAAGAAAAGTCATCTTCGATGCTGAACATTTCTTCGACGGCTATAAAAACAACCCCCAGTACGCCTTAAAAGTGCTCACCGCTGCCGCACAAGCAGGCGCAAAAACCGCCGTGCTCTGCGACACAAACGGCGGAACAATGCCCTCGGAAATAAAACAAATAATAGAAGAAATTAAAAATAACCTCGACATGCAAATCGGAATACACGCCCATAACGACACCGGACTGGCTGTGGCAAACTCCATCGCTGCTGTCCAGGCAGGTGCAAGACACGTACAAGTCTCAATGAACGGATTCGGAGAAAGAACAGGCGGAGCAGACCTTTGCACTCTGTGCCCAAACCTCTCTTTGAAAATGAACTACAAATGCCTGCACAAAACAGGACTTAAAAAGCTAACCGAAGTAAGCAGATATGTCTACGAAATGGCAAACCTAAACCCGCCACTCAGCCAGCCATACGTCGGCGCATCGAGCTTCGCACACAAAGGAGGAATGCACGTACACGCCGTAAACAAAAGCCCGATATTCTACGAACACATAGACCCTGAAACTGTCGGAAACAGCAGAAGAATAATCGTCAGCGAATTATCCGGTGCCTCAAACCTGCTGGCAAAAAGTGAAAAGCTAAAACTCAACAAAGACACAGCTTTGGTCCGAAAAATACTCAAACACATCCAAAACCTCGAAAACGAAGGATACCAGTTTGAAACCGCAGAAGCAAGCTTCGACCTCATCGTAAGAAGATTCCTCGGACACTACCATAAATTCTTCGAACTCGACCACTACAGAAACGTCATACTCAAAACCGACAAAAACCAGCCTGTAAGCGAAGCGTCCATCAAAATGAAGGTCAACGGCAAAATTGAGCACCACGTCGCAGAAGGTGACGGACCGGTAAACGCACTCGACTCAGCACTTAGAAAAGCTCTGTCAAACCACTTCCCCCAGATTAACCAGATGCAGCTGGTTGATTACCGCGTAAGAGTCGTAAACCCAAGAGGAGCAACCGCAGCAAAGGTAAGAGTCGTAATAGAATCAAGCGACCAGGAACACCACTGGGGAACAATAGGTGTCTCAACAAACATAATCGACGCAAGCTGGCAGGCCCTCATAGACAGCGTTGAATACAAGCTGCTCAGAGAAGAAGAAAGAACAAAAAAAATCCTGACCCGTATTTCTCCTGAATAATAATTAAAAAAGGCAGATTTGTTCAATAAGGTATAAAAATGGCGCAAAAACAATACTCCGCTTACCAAAAGCAAATCATAAAAGATTACTACCAGAATATGGACACGATCATGCTCCAGAAACTGCAGGAGCTGGTTACCGAACTTTACCTGGCGCAAAGTGAAGCAAAAAAACAAAAACTATGGACAAGGGTAGACTCTGCTATGCAGAAACTGGAAATACCAAAATCCATCGCCGCCAATATCATGGCAAAAAAGGATATAAAAATCCTGGCAAAAAACCTTAACGAATGGTTAAAGGCCGGCCGGTAATGGAAAAACTGAACATAAGATGGGCACAAAAACTCGCAGCCCTGGCACAAAGCGGTCTGACATATTCACAAAACCCCTATGAAATAGAAAGATATCAGCAAATACGACAAATTGCCGCAGAGATAATGGCAAAATCCGCAGACAAAGACACAACCAGAATCATAAAACTTTTCTCAGAACAAAAAGGCTACGCAACTCCGAAAATCGACGTCCGCGCTGCCGTATTCAAAAACGAAAAAGTACTGCTCGTAAAGGAAAGGGTAGATGGAAAATGGACACTGCCGGGCGGATATGCCGACGTCGATGACTCGCCAAGCCGGGCAGTCGAAAGAGAAACAAAGGAAGAATCAGGTCTTGAAGTAAAAACAAAAAAACTCGCAGCCCTCTACGACAGAAACAAACACCCACACACTCCTGCTCTGACCTTTCACCTCTGGAAAGCGTTCTTCATCTGTCAGATCATTGGCGGAAATATTAAAACAAGCTATGAAACTACCGAAGTAGACTTCTTCTCATTAAAAAGGCTCCCGAAACTTTCAAGATCAAGAATACTCCCAGAACAGATTCACAGGATGTACCAACACCATATTGACAACTCTATTCCAGCAGATTTTGACTGAAAATCCACCCAACCCGAAAGTTTTTATACACGTAAAAACGATATCGGACTAAACACCATATATTGTGTATTGCCTATCTTCTCTATTCTGCCAGACAAAGGGACAGGTCAGGTAAAAAGGGAAGCCCTAAAATTCTACAAATCCAAGTTTTTTTTCAAAAATAAAATTTTTCGAACATAAACACCTGAACAACAATAAGTTACAAAACTTAAATACTTTTTCTAAAGTTTTTTGCCAATGCCTGACGATAAAGTTCCTGTAAACGATGTTGATCATGGGCAAAAACGCAATACCACAATATGTTGTATATCGCTTTGCACCCTGCAACAAGTTTTAAAGCTTAATTGGATTTCTTGAAAAGCTCATACGGATAAATGAGTAATGTTAACCATACTTCGCGAAAAAACGCGAAAGTCAGGCGCATCAAAAAAGATTGGAGCTTTAGCGATGGCCTTAACAAGGCAGGAAAAAATGAGCAGATTTGATTTCACAACAGACCCGCAAAGTAACTTTGAAATGGACCAGACAGACAGATTCTTCCAGTCTCAAAGCCATGACTTCACTGAAGATTTTCTCGACAACATGGTATCCACTCCCATCGGAAAGCTCCTTAGCATGATCGCTTCGCTGCCGGAGGTCAGGGGTGAAAAAGTAAACGAAATAAAAACACGCCTGAACTCAGGATCATACAACGTCAACAAAAAGCTGAACACTGCAATGGATAGAATACTCGAAGAGTTGCTTATAGAAGACTAACCCCCGGTAAACTCTGATTAATACCCCGACAAAAACAAACTCATAACAAATAACTAACCCGGGTGTTAATCGTAATCTTCTGCTGTATCATCGGGCTCGTCAAAATTATGAGGCTTGTAACCCGGCTTCCGGGAAGCCTCTACTTCATTCTCATAAGCCTTGACAATCGTATCCTGGATGCGGTTCCTGCAAGCAGCGTTGATCGGGTGTGCAATATCGGCATGTAATTTCATCCTGCCTTTACTGTCCTTCTTGGCACGCTCCTCAGGCAATGAAGTACCGCAGTTATTACAGAATTTCGCACGGAGGTGATTCTTCGCTCCGCACTTACTGCAGTGGTCACTCATCTTCCTGGATGGCATTGCAACAAATAAGCCCCCGCTGCCTTCGATAACCTTGATATCACGAACAACAAAATCGTTATCAAGGGTCATCGAGCAAAATGCTTTCAAACGGTCATCCTTGTTCTCAACTAACTTTACTCTGACTTCGCTGATCTCCATCTTTTGTACCTCTCGCAAAACTTACCATCTATTGTTGTAAACTGATATACATTTACAGCCCGAGGAACTTATAACCTCTGACCGACAAACTTCTTCAATTTCGTTTTGCCCGTCTATAATACTATACATCGCACTGCCGCTGCCGCTTAAACAAACACTCCCCCCGACAAGCATTTCAATGCGAGCCTTCAAATCAGCTAAATCATCATACAGCCTGAAGCTGCTTTCTTCCAACATATTTGCGCACATTTTTGTCAGCAAATCAATATTCTTTTTCTCAATACAGTCATTTATTTTTGATTTTAACGATTCATATAATTCGCTGTCATGTGTGTAATTACTGTAAACCTTTGCCGTAGAACAGTTTATGGTCGGCAAAAAAAGCAGACAATTAAATTTGATTTTTTGTGAAAATTCAGATATTTTTTCACCCCTCCCCCGGCAAACAGACATAGAAGGTCCTGTAAAAAACGCCACATCACTGCCCAGTTCCCCGCAAAGCTCACAAAGCCTTTCACCGGACAAACCAAGTCTGGCAATTTTATTAATCCCCATCAATGCAGAAGCCGCGTCACTGCTGCCGCCCCCAAGACCTGCCCCGGGAGGAATATGCTTGTCAACTGTTATCCTGATACCCCCCATTGACGGGTATAGTGAATGTAAAAGCTCCCAGCTGCGCCAAACAAGATTGTCACCTGAACCGGGTACATCATATTCACCGGTACATACAAGCTCAAAACCGTCACCGTCAAATCGCTCAATCCGAAGCTCATCATAAAGGGTAACCTTGCACATCAACGTCTCAAGCTCATGAAACCCGTCTTCACGTTTGCCCTCGACCAAAAGATAAAGATTAATCTTGGCCGGGGCCCTTACCAAAAGATAGTCTTCAAATTCCTCAAACTGGGGCCTGTGTTCAGTAAACTGCATTTTAATACCTTTACGATTATATTTTACGGTCTACAATATTTTCCGGAAGATTTTATATAATTTGACATTATAAGCGATTAAGGATAACATTTGGCCTGGTAAAATGAAACTATTATCTAAGAGATTTTAATGCAGACATCCGAAAAACAAAACCTGCCATGGTGGCATTGGCACCGGCACTTATATAACTGGGTAATACATTTTGCAGATACCAGACACGGTCCGCTGGCTCTTTTCATATTCAGCTTCGCCGAATCAAGCTTCTTTCCAATACCGCCCGATGTACTGCTTGCCCCTTTGACATTGGGGGCACCAAAAAAATGGTTCAGATTCGCTCTGGCATGTTCGGTGGCCTCGGTTCTTGGCGGAATATTCGGCTATTACATAGGTTATTTTATCTGGGAAAACATCAGCCAATGGGTCTTTAACAATATGCAAGTCGTGGGATTTACACCGGAGAACTTTCAAAAATTTGAAAACTGGTACGAAAAATATGACTTCTGGATTGTTTTCGCTTGCGGATTTACACCATTACCTTACAAAGTATGTACAATAAGCGCAGGAATTGCTGATATATTCTTTCCCGCTTTTTTAATCGCTTCATCAGTCAGCAGATCTGCAAGGTTCTTTCTGGTGGCAGGACTGTTCAGATGGAAAGGGGAAAAAATAAGACCATTCGTGGAAAAATATTTCAACTGGCTCAGCCTGCTGTTCGTATTACTGCTGATCGGAGGCTTTGCGGCAATTAAAATGTTACACTGATAATAAAAACCGTAAAATAACAAAAAAGTCTTTTTGCAATTAAATTCCCTGCTTTAAGGGGGTATTGAATTATGGATGAAAAACAAAAAAACATACTGTTAAAAACAGCCAAAAATGCTGTTACCGCTGCAATCAAAAATCAAAACACCGAACCGCCCAAAAGCAGCGACCCAGTGCTCAACCAAAAATGCGGATGCTTTGTAACACTTAAAACTGATGGCAATCTTCGGGGCTGTCTGGGACAGTTCACTTCAGATGAACCAATCATACAGCTTATCGCCGAAACCGCACAGTCATCTGCAACACGCGACCCCCGGTTTGTTTCAGAACGTATTAAACCCGAAGAACTTAACGATCTTAATATAGAAATTTCAGTTTTGTCACCGCTTGAAAAAACCGATCAGCCCCAGGATTTAAGACTCGGCACTGACGGCATATATATAACCGACGGCAAAAGAAGCGGCTGCTTTCTGCCTCAGGTAGCGACTGAAACAGGATGGAACACCCAGGAGTTTCTGTCATTTTGCTGCAGTCATAAAGCGGGACTTGCACCGGAGGCATGGAAAAGCCCTGAAGTGGATGTGTATCTTTTCAGTGCTGAAGTTTTTTCTAAACCCTACAACCAGATTTAAGGACTGTAATGTCAAGTGCCGGTACAATAATATTAAAAGGCTTTATAAAGTGCATATTATTAGCTGCGCCGGTGCTGATGATTTTATCCTGTCGGGAGAATAATACAGACTCGGGAATTGTTAAGGAAAGAACTACTCTTTCAACTTCCGGGGGGATGGCAGATTATCTTGAAAGGATGCCTGCTGTAAGGTCAGTTGAAAACTGGGATAATGAATATTCAACCGGAGTAATCATATATACTGAACATTACAAAGTTTATACAACGCTAATGGACCCGCTTATGCTAAGACAGGTCCCTGCTTTTGTGGAGGCAGCTTATGATAATTTTCAAAAGCAGCTGCCTGAAAAAATAGATGTCCGCACCGAATTTATTATCTATCTTTTCAACAACAGAAATCAATGGGAAAATTATACCAGAAAGTTCACCGGCTCAAATGCGCCGCTGTATCTGAAAATCAAAAAAGGGGCCTACTATCTTAACGGTGCATGCGTTGCATATAATATCGGAAGAAAAACGACTTTTGGTGTACTGGCACATGAGGCATGGCACCAGTTTAACAGCAGGTTGTTTGCTTATCGTCTGCCAAGCTGGCTCGATGAGGGAATAGCGACGACGTTTGAAACGCCAGTGTACAGAAACGGCAGGTTCGTTTTCGATCCGGGGGTGAATCTGAACAGGCTGGGCGGACTGCGTAAGACCATAATCGATAAGAAGATGATACCGTTAAAGCATCTTATCGCGCTTAACCCGGGGTATGTCATAAATGACTCGGCGAATGTAACCGCTTTCTATTCACAGGCTTATGCACTGGTAAGGTTTTTGAGGGAGGAAAATTACGGTATAAGGCTCGATGAATATCAGAACCTGCTTATGGGCGGATTCGAGGGGAGCTGGCCTTTGGAAAAAGATAACAGGCAGATTGCGGCAAACAGGAATATACCGCTTACGGCAGGTTTTAACGCTTATGTGTCGACTAAGCTTTTTTCGATGTATATCGGTGAGGATATCGAACAGATACAGGAGGAATATCTGCGTTTCTGCAGGAAGCTTATTTTTCATGTAAGGCTGGCTAAGTGACTGATAACAGGAGATTTATACTTGCATCGGCTTCGCCGAGACGTAAGGAGCTTCTGGCAAAGGCGGGGTATGATTTTGATGTTGTTGTTTCGGGAGTTGATGAGGCAAAATTCGGCAGTGAGGGGTTGGATTCTGAGCAGTTGGTTAAGGTTCTGGCGGCGGCAAAGGCTAATTATGTTGCTGATAAGTATCCGGACAGGCTTGTTTTAGGATGTGATACGGTTGTTGATATGGATGGCGAGATAATCGGTAAGCCTGAGGATGCAGATGATGCTGAAAGGATTATCAGGGAGCTTTTTTCCAGGCCTCATTTTGTGATATCGGGGGTGGCATTGGTTAAGAAGGATTCGCAAGTTTCTATTTGCAAAGCGGTTACGACGAAGATTTTTCCGGTTAAGCTGACTTCTGAGCAGATAGCAGAGCATATTGAAAGCGGCAGCTGGGAGGGCAAAGCGGGTGCTTATGGGGTCCAGGAGGTTGGTGATAAGTACATTGAGAGAATTGAGGGGTCGTACAGTAATGTGGTGGGGCTGCCAATGGAAATTACCAGTGAGCTGCTGGGTAAATATCTTTAAAATCGGGGGCAGATTAGGTTTGAAAAGATGAGTTAAACGACGATTGAAACGGGTGTTCAATTAGACACCTGGTATATAAGAAAATCTGCGAAATTTTTATAAGCTGTTTATTGGTATGGTTTTACGTCAAAATGGGTGTTTTTTAAAAACTGGCCAAAAGTGACCGATGGCGACCAAAAGTTAGTCGGTTTATAGCGGTTTTTTTGCGTTTTTTTACAAAAAAGGGCTGGAAGTAAAAAGGTGGGAAATGTCGTCAACCCGGTCGGGATTTTTTTCGTTTTGGCAAAATTGTGCAACTACAATTTGTTCGGGGGCTGGTTTTTGTTGACTAATTTTTACAGGTATTGGAGGGGGATTTTGAAAAGCAGGGGTGGTTGGTGACGTGAGTATTATACCGGCGCTTGCGCTTCGGGCTTGCGATTGGTTGGGGCAGAGCGGTGAAAGCGGACTACGGCGAAAAAACAACCAGCTGGGGTGGGAAATTTTTGGAAAGTTTGTGAGGGATTTGTTTTCAATAAAAGACTTGCGGGGTTTGGAAAGTGTGGTATAATCGGGCCAGGTTAAGGAGGGTCTCTAAGTTTTCAGGTGTGTTAGAAGCCAATATGTTTATGGATTTATGAGAAACTGGTCATGAAATGGAATGTTCCTGACCTTGCGGTAGTGAATTTAGTAGAATTATCGAGATAGTTAGGTAAGAATTTTGTATTTTGCCGGTTAAATGGGAAATATCAATTAGATATGACTATTGTTGAAGGACAAATTGAGTGTCTTAAAAAATTGAAGGAGGCATTGAACAGAAGCAGTATAACAAGATTCAATTCTATCGGTGAAATAAACCGTTTTATTAAGAACTATGAGACGGAAAAACAACAACTTGCTATCCGTATTGAGAGTACATTAGAGGCACAAATACAAGCCAAGCAAGATGCTCTTAGTAGGCATCAAAAGACCTACGAAGAATATAAAACATGTATCCGAAATGAAATAATGCAAAAGGTTCAAGAACTGGAAGTTGGTATAAAGAGAGCTAAAGACAAGAGCAACAGGAACTTGTTTTATAAAATTATTTATTTCCTAAGGATCAGAATATTGTTTCGTAAGAGGTGTAACTTAGAAAAGAACCTCGAAAGCATCATCAAAAAGAAAACAAGGTTAGCAGAAGATAAGGCAGCTAAACTAAAGATTGAAATAGCCGATTGCCTGGAAAACAAAAGAAATATTATTTCGGAGCGTTGCAAGAAACCTTTTAATAATCTGGCTCATACAAAGGAAGTTCTTGAAGGGCTTTATACACTAATTGCAGGGGCAATAGGAGAAAGTTCTGTTGTAAAAACTCTTCAACAACTATCAGATGATTATTACTTATTTAATGATTTTACATTAAAATTTGATTCGCCCATATATAACAGAAATGAAGATGACAGAATATTTAGCATTCAAATAGATCATTTACTTGTTTGCCAATCTGGGGTGTTTCTTCTCGAAACAAAAAATTGGAGTAGGAGATCAATAGAAAATTTTGAATTGAGATCGCCAGTTAAGCAAATTTTAAGAACCAGCTATGCGTTATTCGTATTGCTAAATAGCGATTCAAAATTTAACAATATCGAGCTAAAACGCCATCATTGGGGTTCCAAGAAAATACCAATACGAAATATTATCGTTATGACCAATGAAAAACCTAAAGAAGAATTTAAACATGTAAAAGTGTTATCTCTGAGCGAATTAAATGGTTACATTCAATATTTTGAGCCATTGTTTAGTAGTGAAGAAGTTCAAAGTATCTTCGAATACTTAAAACATAGAATGAACATAAACACTTACTGAGGTTCTGAACAGAGTCTGGTCTGCCCGGCGGGTTTTTTAGGGGAATTTTGAGAAGCAGGGGGGATTGGCGGCGTGAGTGTTATACCGGCGGTTGCGCTTCGGGCTTGCGATTGGTTTATAGCCAGTACCGTCAAAAAAGGGACCTGACACCTTTAGTTCATTTAATCAGCTGGTGGTTGGTTACTCACTTATTATATCGTTCAGGTTCATGTTTTTGTCTTTGTATACACATTTTCCCATAACCCATGTTGCTGCGGGTTTGTATGTATTGTTAATTTTTTTCCATAGCACCAGGTCTGCGTCAAAGCCTTTTTCTATTTTTCCTTTGTTACTAAGGTTTAGTAATTTGGCGGGGTTTGAAGTTCCCATTGCCCATACTTGCTGGTTTGGTATATCGAGCCAGTTTAAGAGGTTATTTATACCCTGGTCCATAGTCAAAGCCGAGCCAGCGAGGCAGCCGTGTTTTGGGTTTTGAGGTTGGTGTATTCTTGCACCTTTGCCGGGTGCGACTTTTATTTTGTATCCCCATGGTGATTGATATATTCCCTGTGGCAGGCCTGCTCCCATGCTTGAGTCCGTTACGAGTATGATATTTTGATATCCTTTTGCTGCGAGAGTTGCTTTTATGGCCATTGGGTGTACATGGACACCGTCGCAGATAAAATCTACGGTGCATCTTTTGTCAGCGAGCATTGTCTCTACGCAACCAACTGGTCGAACACCGCCATCTGTATTTTCGGGCGGATAGAATACATCGTAAAAATGAGTTGCGTGTCTTGCTCCTGCATCGACTGCTTTTACGGTCTGTTCGACATCGGCTTTTGTGTGTGTTATGAAGGGGACTATTTTGTGTTCAACGAGCCACTCAATTACCGGTATTATGTTTTTTACCTCCGGAGCGAGAGCCATAGCAGCGACTTTATTATCAGCAGCAGCGACTATATCAGCAACAAGAGCGGTATCTCCGTCAGCTAATATGCATCCAGCTCCCGGCAGTCCTACGAAAGGTCCTTCGATGTGAAAGCCGGGGATATTTACTTTATCGATTTTCTGTAATGCAGCAGCGAGGTTTTCAAGATATTTAAACAAATGTTTGTCTTGCGGGTCTGGGACGAAAGTGGGCAAGAAAGCAGTAACGCCGAATTTTCCGACTATTTTTGAAGCTTCTATCAGTTGATGGGGGTCTTCATAGGAGAATTTTTCAATTCCGTGACAGTGTACGTCAATCAGGCCAGGGGTTAGCATAAAATCGGAGTGCGAATCCTTGGTTTCTGTGATGTTATCTATGGCGGCATTTTTTATGGTTACTGAGGCGGCCTGCGATTCATTTAATCTAATTTTAGTAATGTTCATATAAACCCATTTTGAGGAACGATTATACGTTTATTAATTTTTTCGCAATTCAGCTTTCTCCAGACCGGTGCAAATGATTGCTGAATATAAACTTATTAGCAGCAAGGGGCAAGAACCCCAAGTTCGCAAAATGCTGACAATAAGGTACTTAGCATAAAAGGCTATACCCCAAGGTTGCAGAGCACGGTGCATAATCCATTGCAGACTGCTGCTGGACTGTCTGGTACTCAGTCGCACGAAGTCAGCATTGAGTGCGATGTAAACCTTATGATTGCGAGGCCTTGCGACTTGGTGCAGGTTCTTGCAAGATAAGGACTTATACCCCCAAGGGGACTCGAACCAATCTTCGCAAGATACTGAAAACAAAGAACTTAGCAAGAACGTCAACTCCGACAGGGTGCACAATACGGTGCATATTAACAAAGTTTGCTGTGAATTACAACAAATAATAAATGCTTGGCCCAAACTGCCGCAACAGCAAAGAAAAGCTATTCTTATGTTAGTGTCACTTGATTTATCAAAATAAAAAGGAATAGGATAAATGTATCCTAACAGATGTATTTTTTGTGAACTAAGCTGAAAAATACCAAATAAGAATAAGAAGAAACAGTTTAATTTCCTATTCGAAAATTTGTGATATTCATCGCGTCTAAAAGCATATTCGTGCACTCGGGATTTTCATGGATATAGCTCATCGGCAATGCAGGCAGATACAATACACGTTTTGAACAGCGATTGAGTATCTCACGCATTTGTTTTTCATCTTCTGATTGACCAGCAAAATGGACGATCATATCGAGAATTAGAAATATTAAGATAGAAAAGAGCAAAATTCTGTCCCAGTTCCATTTTTCTGATCTCACCATTTGAATGGTTGAAAATAACCGGAATTTATAAAGGTATCTTTTTTTTGACCTAAACTTCTTACGGTTTCTATATTTTACACTTATCCCCCGCCTTTTCAAAGCAAATCTATGCTTGCTCACGGGACATAGTGAAAAGTCTTGTGTTAAAAAACTCGGGCCATAAATTTCAAAAAATGTCCCGCCACCAAAAATCCGGTTAATTCGTCATTTTTATATCGCGCCACCCAGATTATTCGCCATGTCCTTTCTTGCAAAAGACTTTATATCTGAAATCACCTAACCAAATTCGACTGGTAGATTACTTTACAATCTGTGATATTGAGCACAACCTCAATACATTATCATTTATCTTCGACAACTCAGAATGCTCAAAAGAATTTACCATAACTCCTTGATTTTTCAAGAATTAAATGGTATCGTAATGGTATAATTTCAATGAGCTATATATTTTTACACTGAACGGGCAGAAAAAACATAACTGCCGGGTTCGCAGAGTCGAACCACTTAAAAAACGCCAATATTATACCATTTTATTCTGGAAACCTCTCACTTAATATGGACTAATTTTTGGTGGGAAGGCCAATATAATATAATTATTATTGTATTGCCGTTTTCGCTTCTATTTTTCATATACTAACTTGTATTTTTGTTGTTTTTTGCAGCAGGCGGCGGTAAATGTCGGTACCAGAAATAATAAAGGCCCACCAAAGAAATTATTAAGAGTAAAAAAGCCACCGTAAAAACTGCCCAGTTCAAAACCATAGCCGTAAGAGGCAAGAGGAACAATGAGATTAACCAAAGCATCCCAAAGGGTATAGAAATAATATCATTTTTATGCTCTTTTTTCGTAGCCTCTCTTGTTTTGGGATCCAATGAGTTTTTAAATGGTCCCCAAATTCCAAACGGGCGTGTTTTTATATAAAATCTCTCAACTACATCAAAACTGGTAGGCTTGGTTAGATAGGTACCAATAATAGATGCTAAGAACCCTATTGCTAAAATAAAGAAGAATTGGTGCCATTCTAACATTTCAGGGAAAAAAATCCTTTGTGCCACAGCAGCAAACATACCTGTAAACAGGCCTATTGCAAATCCAGCTCCGTTAAACCTCCACCAGTATAAGCGCAAAAATGCAGGCACCGCCATTCCTCCTATCAGTCCAGCAGTAATCCAACTCCAGATATCATTAATGTTGGCTGCATAAAAAGCAACTATGAAACCAATTACACACAGCAGCAGTCCAAAAGTCCAGCTAATGTATATGAGTTCAGAATTATTGGCATTTCTCCTTAGGTATCCCTGATAAATATCTCGCGTAAACAAAGTAGTGGTATTATTAATTACAGTGTTTATTGTAGACATTGAAGCAGCCATTAAAGCAACGATTATCAACCCCCTGATTCCTTTTGGTACCACTTTCTTAAGAACGGCGGGGAGAATTCTTTCAGGGAAAACCGTTCCTTCATAGCTCACTAAACTAAGCTTGTCATCCCACCGCTCCCCGAGTATTTCACTAAGCTTAGCTGGTAAATCTCCATAATTTTGGGGTTGATTTGCAATATCTGCCAGTCTTTCGTGCCAAGTATTTGCGTTAATAATGGAACCTTGGCTTTCAAAATATTGATGTATAGAAGATGCAACATTATGAAAGAGAGATTGATCTGGTATCATATCATTTATTAGAACAATTCCCAAAATGGCAAATCCCATCATCAAAGGCCATCTCATTAAAAGAGTCCACCCCGACATAAACCCTAAAAGGCCACATTCCCTTTCTCCGGCAGCTCCAAAATACCTGTTATCAACAAACATACCCAAACCTTGATATACTGTTTTCAACAGGAAAAAAAGCACAACCAGATTTAAATAACTATAATGTTCATATCCGCTTGGCATATTAACATTCCAGCTAGGCAATATTCTTCCCCAATCCTGATTTCCAGTAACATGTTGGGCTATGTTTACAACATCTACTTCACAAGCTGTTTTCATTGAAAAACCCAGAATGAAAAGTGCGCCCAATAATACACAAAGTCCTTGAAAGACATCAGTGATAACCACACCGTAGAATCCAGATTGTATAGTGTATATACAAGTTACAACTAGCAAAATCAAAGCACAGGTACTTGGCTTGAACGGCATGAACATTGAGAAAAATAAGCCTACGCCTTTGATAGCATAGGCCAATGTTCCAACTCCAAATATAATGAGTGCAAATGCCTGAGCAATTCTTGCAAAGTTGCCCCATACATCGCTTCCAAAACGAAATATCATCCATTCTGCAGATGTCATTAAGCCCGATCTTCTATGCCATTTCCCAATGTATATGAACATAAAGACCAGTATCAATCCTGCCCCCGCTCTAATTTCAAAGAACAATGCCATAGGGCCTAACAGAAACAAGAACGAGGTAATCAACATTGTACCTGTTAAATCCAGCCAGGCAGCCATTCCAGAAATACCCAATGTCCACCACGGGAGTTTACGCCCCCCCAGAAAATAATCGTCGAGACTACTTGAAGCCATTTTTCGATAATAGAAACCAACGCCCACCAAAACAGCAAAGTAACTAACAATTATCGTATAATCAAGAATTGACAATTCATTCATTTAATATCCATATATCTTGAACTGATTTAAACCATCCAATGTTCTATTAGCTCTATAATTAAATCACAGGGCGAAACTATCTTAAAACCTGTTATAAGGATAATCCTCTGCGAACCGGGCAAAGTCCTTAATATCCACAATACCATCGGGTACATCAGGACTGATATCATAAGCACTGTTACTTGTTAACCAGTTTGAAATGAACTCATAGAGATCAATAAAGTCAACTTTGCAGTCTTCATTGAAATCGGACTTCTTAAAAAAAGCATCTCCTGCGTGCCAGTAAAGCAAACCATTGGCCTGCTCGATAACATCCGCAACACCGTCCGAATCAGTATCGATAGAATTGGGATCATCGCAAACAATTATTCGCTTTTTGAACTCTATATTATTCTTCTCGTAAAACCAGCCCTCTCCGAGCTTAGTCATATCGCAATAAAAATCATAATTACCAGGTGAACTCGGAGCAGTAATATCAAAACTGACAGTTACGGTATCCGCCGTTCCAACAGTTACCCCGTCAGGCAGTGCCTTACAATCAACCATCCTGTTCTCACCGATCTTGATATAACTGCCGTCATCAGATATCCCGTAAAAAGTATATACTCCCGACTGGGGAACATCCAGGTATGTCGTGTAACGAAAACCGAAATTATCCTCAGAACTTGCTGGAGTAAAATCAAAATCACTCAAATACCCGCTGTCAAGTACAGCAAGATCATCAAAGAATGGCATATAATCCCACTCACCCTCGTAATATTCATAATAAATACCGTTCTGGTTGCTGGTCGCATCCCTGTACATCCAGCCAGTCGGAATATCCTGCCGCAGCATACCAGGCCCCGACATCTCAACATCCAGTTGCTCATAAACCCCGCGTTCGAAAAACTCAACGACTAACTTATGCCTGCCTGCCGTCAGATATAGCTTCCCGGACTTCTCTTCTGAAGCGTGAAGACCGTCATTGAAAACTACCGTCTGAGGGATCACAAGCTCATTACTGTCGATAATACAAGTACCCAGCTTGTAACCATCCCCGTCTGTCCAGCTGTCCCAGCCGTCATTACGAACAGTAACGCTCACATTATAACTCTCACCCGTTTCCATAATCCTCGGCAAAGTATCATCAATCCACGTCGCTCGATAATAATTGTCCCCGCCAAGATAATAACGAAGCAGATAGTAATATGTATAAATATCTGGAAAACGATGATTGTTCCCCGAACCTGACCAGTAATCCTGTAGTTCCTCCAGTTCGGACGGGTACCATATAATGCTCCGATACCAACCGAAATTAACACCAGAACCGTTCATATTAAGATCGCTCGATGTGTACCCCACACCAAGATCACCGCGTATCCTGTTCACTGGCAGAGTATCCAGCAGATAAGTATGGTCGGTATTGTACGTACTGCCCAGACCATCAGAACTGAAAGGCATATAAATAAGCCAGTCAAAATACCCAAGCTCCTCTTCCTCCCACACACAGGCGGTTATGCTGTAATCGGTCATTCTGTAATAATTTCTGTTATGCTCACGCCATATCCGCAGAGCATCGGGATAATTCGAAGGTCCCCTGCCGCCATATAGCCGGTCAACGTGAACGATACCGGCGCCGGAACCCCAGGCGGCAAAGAAGTCATTATCTGTCTTGTGCCTGTACAAATAATCGAGTGTAACGTAATCGCGGTCGATTATATCCGGGTTTATCCCCCAGTTACACGAAACATTCGCCTTGGCAGGGTCATTATAACGGTCCCCCGCCAGCCAGTAATGCGTCCAGGAAACATTATCATAATCACCCAGGCCGATCATAGCGTAATTACCTGGCACAACATTGCCCGCTGCATCGATATATCCTTGGTCAACAAGATCCTGATAGGATGGTGGAGCATCCTGAACAAGCCTCCTTTCCTCCATTGCAGGCTTAAAACGCCCGTAAAGTGAGCAGTTACTTACCCAGGTCTGCGCTGGAGCATCAGCTTCGGAGTAACAGTTATATTCACTCTTGAGACTGTTGAACTCAACCTCAGTCTGTCCGTTATGAACGCCCTGATCATAATCCTTATAAAGAAAATTATAGAACCCGCAAAACTTGATCATCTCCATCTGACCCGTCTGCTCATTACACGAATGCAGTATCGCCTTGAAAGTCTCCCTGTCGGTCCCAAGCGGCTGACCGGGATCATCCGACGGATAAATATCACCCCACGGACAAAGCTCGAAACAAAAGGCCCGTTCAGCAACTGCGTAATCAAGATTGCTCAATTGAGTCTCCAGATCCGCATCCGAACGCAATCCGTAGAGATCAAGCGTGTACATCAAAACCTCAGGATT
>CAZAYB010000021.1:0-22250 GCA_964489215.1 uncultured Pirellulales bacterium | reverse complement strand
TTCCAAACTTGGTGATACGACATCTGCTATATACCGTCTTCGGGAATTAGTTTCCCAGATGCCGAATTATTATCCCGCTCATTATACGCTTGGTTATTTGTATAATGAAATTGGCAAGCTGGATGATGCTTTAAGGTATTCCCGCAGCGCGGTTTCCTTAAGGCCCGGTGATGTTAACGCCCGGTTTCTTCATGCAAAGGTTCGTGTTAACCGTTTGGCCGGGGGTATGACTGGTGTAACGGATCAGGTTCGGGAAAGTGTTGAGAATGATCTTGATTATTTGCTTTCTAAAATGAAAGATGAGCTTGAGGTAAGAAAGCTTCAGGTTCGGCTTGCTTTGGGAAATGGTGATATGAGTAAGGCAGCGGTTATTATATCTGACCTTATGAAAGAATATCCAGACAGGCCGGATGTGGAGCTTCTTCAGGTTACTTATCTTTTTAATAATAATGATAAGGATATTGCGGAATCGCAACTTAGGAAAATGCTTTTTAAGTATCCTGAGTCTGTTTCTGTGGTTCGGTATATGGTTTCTTATCTTGTCAGTGAAAACAGGGTTACAGAGGCAGAGCCAGTAGTTACGAATGCTTTGGAGAAAAGCGTCAAGGCCTCTTCGCGGTTTTCGCTTGAGATGATGCTTGCTGATGTTTATACGATGCTCGACAGGAATGAACAGGCTTATGAGGTTCTTAATGGTTTGATAGAAGAAAACCCTCAGAATGTAAGTATTATCAGGAGTATTTTGAGGCTGGCAAGGACTACCTCATTGGAAGTTGATGAACAAAAGCTGATTGACCGAATTCGACAGATCGAGGGTGAGCAGGGCAGACAGTGGCGTTACGAGCAGGCGATGTTCTGGCTTTTTGGTGAGGGGGAGAAGAATTATTCGAGGATAATCAATCATCTTAAAGAGACGCTTTCGATTCATCCTTATGATCAGGAGAGCAGGCTTCTTTTAGCGTCGGCTTATGAGAAGTCAGGTCAGAATGAGCTTGCATTTGGTATATATGAGCAGGCTCTTAACCGTTCTCCTGATGATATGGATATTATATTGTCATCGCTTGCGTTTATGTATCGAATAAGGCGTTTTGATCAGGCAGACGAACTTTTGGAAAGGGTTTCTTTCGGCAGGCAGTCTGACCCAAGGCTTTCTCCTTTCAGGTTCTATTCTGATGTAAGGAAGGGCAAGCTTACCAGTGCAGGTGAGACGTTGAGCAGTTCGCTTGTTCAGGATCCGAATAATTTATCTGTGCGTCTTGCATTGACGCGTCTGAAGATTGAGCAGAAGCAGTTTGAGGCGGCAGAACGTTTGCTGAGTGATTTCTGGGGAAGGGATGACATTTCGACAACGGTTGCGCGGGTTATGATAGCACTTCGGCTTGAGCAGGGGCGTGATGACGATGCGATTATGATAGCGGATAATCTTGTTGAAAATAACAATGATGTAGATTCTTATTTGCTCAGGAGTGAGCTTTACAAAGAGCTTGAGAGGTATGATAAGGCTGTCGAGGATATTGAAAAGGCTATCAATATAGATGATTCAAGCGTTGAGGCCTGGCTTGCCAAGGGCAGGTTTTACCGTACTGGGGAAGATTTTGAAAAGGCGGCCGAGGCGGTAAGTGTCGCATTAAAGCTTTCGCCTGATGAGTACAGAACCAAAAAGCAGGCGGGAATGACTTATCTGCTTGTAAGAGACGAGCAATTGCTGGAAAAGGGCAGGGAGCTTCTTGAGAGCTGCTTGAAGGTTCGCCCTGATGATATGGATATAAAGTTATACAAGGCTCAACTGTTGGTTTCTTCTGGTGTCTGGCCCAGAGTTAAGGAGGGGCTGGATATGCTGGAGTCTGTTGCCAATGCCAATCCTCAGTCTCCCGGTGCATGGGCACTGCTTGCTCAGTATTACCGTAATAATCAACAGTTTGCCAGGGCGATAGATTATGTTCTCCAGGGTTTAAGTTATATACCGAATAACAGGGGTTTGATGCTGCTTAAGGCTCGCTGTGAGATGGGCAGGAGCGTTCAACTGGCGGTTCCTACGCTTAAGGCTGTCAAGGAGATGTATCCTGAAGATGAAGAGGCTGTTAAGCTGCTTGTGCGGACTTATATGCAGATGAATGATAATTCCAGGGCAAGGGATGTTCTTGAATCATATATTGAGGCGGTACCTTCAGCGGCTGATGATAATGATGTCAAGCTTCTTTTGTCAATAGCAGAGTACAATCAAGGTAACTATGATAAATCAGTAAAGATAGCTGAGGAGGTTATTTCCGATTCGCATAACAGGGAAGTAGCAATTTATACTTATTGTGACGCCTTGATAAAGAATAACGACTATGACAGGCTGGTAGATCTGGTTAAGGACTGGATTGATAAGTACGAGGACCAGCGGGAATCTTTTGCGGCTGTTGCAGAAAATACGTTATCTTCTTCGCCGGAGTCGATATCGGCAGCGGAAAGCATTTTGTTAGCGGTTATAGATAATCGGGACCCTTCGCCCGGTGTCTTGAATTCACTTGCAGTTTTGTATCATTCTACGCAAAGATCTGCAGAGGCAGCAGAGACTTACAGAAAGGTGCTTTCGATAGATCCTGATGTGCCGGTCGCTGTAAATAACCTTGCGTGGCTGATATGTGAGTATGAAAATGAGCCCCGAAAGGCGCTGGAGCTTGCTGACCGCGGTGTCGAGAAATTTGACGGCTATATTGACCTGCTCGATACTCGGGGGATGATATATTACAGGCTTGAGGAATATGAAAAGGCAGTTAATGATTTTAATAAGTGTATAGAACTTTACAGTCCATTTTCCAGTTCACTTGCCAGTTCCTATTACCATCTTGGCCTTTGCCAGGTATCAATGGGCAATACTGTCGGTGCCAGGGAGAGTCTGCTTGAGTCCCTTAAGGTTCATTCGAAAAACGGCGGGCTCTCTGCGGTCCAAACCGAAGAGATCCATGAGCTTCTTGACAGGTTATAAATTTATATGACGGACGCAAATACAGGAAAGCAGTTTTCTGGGGGCGATGTTATGGATAAGAGCCTTTTGACAAAGGAGCAATGGGGTTATCTGAGGAGACGATATGAAATGACGGACAGGGAACTTGAGGTTTCTCAGATGGCCTGTTGCGGATTTGGTAATGAAGAGATAGCGGCAGGGCTTGAGATTAAGCTTGGTACAGTTAAGACGCATCTTCGAAATATTTACAGAAAAGTGTGGGTGAAAAACAAGGTTCAGCTTCTGATAAAATTTATTAATGAGGCAGGCAATCATCAGAACTTTGGTTAAAGATGTGTTTTATGTGCTTAAATATTGCTTCTTTTGACTGATTTATAATTAAATGGGGCGGTTTATATTTTTCAGGTCAAGTTTTTTTTTCGTAAAATCGAGTTATTATCGGACCTGAAGAATAAAATGTAACTTATAATTTTCGGGTGCCTATTCAGGGAAAAGGCGTTTTCCTGCCCAAAAATGTAGTTTATTTGTTTTTTTACATCTTATCTACTACTTTAGACTTAACCTTAAAGGATTAAGGATATTCACTGTATTTTAAATAATCCTGGTTTTTGCAGTTGTACAGCAGTTTTTATCGGCTATAATGCAAATTATAGATTTTTGGGAAAATGTAAAAAAAAATACAAACTAATGTGATACTAACTTGCTTTTTTCCTCGAAATTTGTTAGAATAATAATTCGCTGTATGATAAGGCAATCTCATATCTGTCCCATGGGAGGGGACTCCGGAGCAAGTACATTTGAGGTTGGGCTTTTGTAAACAGCGAATTGTGATATTTTAAGGCATAAAGTGTTTAGTTTTGCCTTAGGGAGTGGAGAAACATAAGTTGGTTTTAGGTACGGTTTTTTGACCGAGTGTTTTTGGTTGAGAAATTTGTGTGTCCTGGCCATGGGGGTTTAGAGATTTAAGTCTCTATGTTATGTTTCACACACTCGTTTATTTGAAAAGTTCATAGTTTCAGGAAAAACCTTTGGATTTACCTGAACGTTTTTTAAGTTTGAATGCTTATAAAAAAAACGCGTGTTTGTTTTGATTAGAGCAATCTATTTAAGGCGTTGTTTTTATCTGATATAAATCGTTTAGGCAGGTAATGTTCGTTTGGGTAATTATTGTAAAAAAAAAAGATAAATTTGAAAGGAGGTGTAAACATTCGGGTTTAGCAGAAGTAAAATATATTAAGAACGATGTTTTTCCACAATGACGAGAAAAGCTAAACGGAAAAAACTTGAAAAGGAAATAACCTAAATAAACGATAGTAAAACCTCTTGGTAAGTTCCAGGGGGGGAGCAGAATTAAGTATAATTCTGAAAATGTAAATTGATAACGGAAGAATGAAAGGGTAGTAAAATGAAACGGTTAATATTAAGTTTAGCTGTTCTGGTTCTTTCAGTTACACCAGCACTGGCACTTCCGACAGTCGGTGATGTAGTAACTGTACAGACACTGGGATATTATGCAGCTGAGAATCTGAATGTTGTCAGCCCGGTATATTCCGGCGGGGCAATAGCAGGTTTGGATACTATCAGTGTAGACGGCGAAATATTCCGCACGTTCTGCATTGATATCGCGGACCCGCGTCCGATCAATCCTGCAACTTATGATGTAGTAGAGCTTGCTGATGCACCTGATCCTGTAGATTTTAATATGGGTGATGCCAAGGCAGCTGAAATCAAGAGTCTTTGGGGCATGGCATATGATTCCATAGGCAGTGACAGCACAAAAGCTGCTGGTTTCGGCGTAGCTCTGTGGGAAATTATTTATGAAGACAGTTTAGCTTATGATCTTGGCAACGGTACGTTCCAGGCTTCTGGAAATACTCCTGTAACAGATGAAGCTTCAAGTCTTCTTGCTGCTCTGGCTGATTATGAAGGTCCCTCTGCGTATCTTAACGCTCTGACAAATCCTTCATCTGATCCTGAATATAAGTATGAGCAGTTCCAGGATTACATTATACCTTCACCGATCCCGGCACCGAGTGCACTTTTGCTTGGTACCATTGGTGTAAGTGTAGTTGGTTATCTCCGCAGAAGAAGGAGTTTGTAGGTTGGTAACCACCCATCTGCCTTATTAGTAGTTTCAGGCGGGTGATTAGAATAAATCATTGTACGGTCGGGTTGTTAAAGAACCCGGCCGTGCAGCTTTGAATGCAGGGCAAGTTGAGTTCCCTTTAGTGCATAGTTTTTTAATTTAAACATGCAATAGGGGATGGAGGAAAACAGGCAATGATGTTGTGTGCCTGTTGCTTTTTGCACAATCTGTAATGACTTTGCTGTATTTGGCGGGTTTATTACAGTTTCATTGCGAATTAGCCGAAAACACAACTTAAAAAGGCGATTATTTTTTCGCCTGTGAGAATTGTTGGTTCTAATGAAGAATTGGAGGTTTGTAATGAGGAGTTTTATTTTTGTTATGCTTCTGTGCATCCCTGTTTGTGCCTATGCTTTACCGGTACCGGGTGATGTTGTTGAAGTAAACTGGCTTGGTTTTACCGCCAGTGAGGAAGTGACAGTTTCAAGCGGTCTTTTCTACAACGGCACATACACAGCTGGTGTTGGAGAGATTGAACTGTCAGATGAACAGCTTGTTTTGGACGCATTCGTAATTGATCTTGGAGATATGCTTCCGAATCCAGCCGCTACTTATAAAGCTGTTGAGCTTACAAGTGCACCAGATCCATCTGATGATAACATGTCAGCAAGCAAGGCTGATGCAGTTGAAAAGCTGCATTCGATGGCTTTTGCGGGGATCGGTAACGACACGGTTAAGGCAGCTGCTTTTAATGTTGCGGTATGGGAGATTGTTTACGAAAATTCGGGTGCGTGGGACGTATCAAGCGGAGATTTTCTTATCTCTGACAATGCTGCTGTTGCCAATCAGGCTCAGACCTATCTTGTGGGTTTGATGCAGTATAACGGCGATGCATCAGAGCTTCTTGCCTTGGCAAGTCCTTTTGAACCCTATGACTTTAAGTTGGGTCAGTACCGCGACCTGGCAATTGCTGTTCCCGAGCCTGCGACAGTAGTGTTACTGTTTTCAGGTGCTGCTGTATTCGCTCTTAAGCGTAAAAGTTAATTGAAGCGAATAAATTATGGAGTATGTATAAGGTTTTGTAAGCCTTTACAGTAAAGATGAGGAGGGTGTTTCGCTGGCCTTGTTAAGTTGTCAGCGGAACGTCCCTCATATTTTTTAAGTTGCCCGGTTTTCGCCAGCTTCCAATTCCATCCCATATAATGCTCAGGTCATCTATTATGTAGGGCTTGCCGCAGTTATCATTTAATCTTTTGATTACCATTTCATGCAGCTGCTGCATACAGCTAAGTCCACCCTGCTGCCAGGCGTAAGTTCCGATACTTATTATCTCGGCAGTGTTTTCGGGTGAAAGTCCTGTTAGTTTGCTGTTTTGCAATAATTCATGAATTCTGTCACAATATGGTTGGAGCAGAGCCTGGCGATCGATTTTCTTTTTTTCTTCTCTTTCAAAAAGCTCACTAAGGAGCTGTTTACTTTCCTGCTGCTGCATTATTTTCTGGAGTTTCATTTGTTCTGTTCTGTTTTTTCTGTGTTGAGCACTTTTCGGTGTTGACATTTCGATAAGTCCTATAACCGGGTCAATTATCATCCAGATGCCGAAGGTTGTGATCAGTGAGCCCATTGCTGCAGGTATTATTATGTCATTGGCGGTTTGCACTGATACGATACTTAACAGGCCTGCGAGAGTACCCAATAGCGGGCAAAAGTCGTAAAAAGTCAGATATGCCACAGAGCTTGTCAATGGGTGTTCGATATGAATGTTCTGTCTTTGGACCAGGCCTCTGAATACAGCAAATATGTAGACAAATATGAAAAAAACTGCCAATACAAGGGAATATCCCGATAATGAGAAGATTACCCACCATTTAACGCCTGCCTGTCTGAGGCTGATTACCAGTAATATTGCCGAACAGACAGTAAGCCAGATGGTGTTAATTAGATGTATGATCTTAAGTTTTTTTTCCAGGGTTAATGCCCCGGGATTTTTATAGTCAGTCATACTCTGATTTCGGCAATATCAGTTATAGTCTCCTGTAATTGTTCTGTAACCGCCCAAACTTCTGAGTATTGGTCCGACAAATTCCTCAACAGTCAAACCTACCGCAGCAAGAATTGTAGGCGGTACGTAAATGATGTCGCCTTCCTGGAGCAGAACATTTTTCGACATGTCGCCATGTACAACCATTTTCTCAAAATCAAGCTCAAAAATAGAAGGTTCCTGCTTTCCTGAAGGGTCTGCCCTGACGACCTGTATCCTCTGTTCCCACGCCCTTACATTCGGGCCGGCCTTGCTGACGGCAGAAAGGGTTGTTTCTCTCCCTGTAAAGGGCTGTGCGCCTGGTTTGTCGACCTGTCCGAGTATGTAGTAGTACTTGCTTTGCTGCTGTTCAAGCTTTACATTAATGGAACTGTCGTCCGGTAGGACGTATAATTCTGATATCCGCTCATATATGATTTTTGCGACTTCACGAGGGCTTTTTCCAGCGACCGGAATTTCACCGATATTTTCAAAGGAGATCTTTCCGTCGGGTCTTACAATCTGCTGTCTTCCGCGGTAGTCTTCTCCCTGCAGTTCCGGGATTTTTGAGCTATTTACACTGATAACATCAGGCGGCTGGATAATGTATTTGTCCATGGTGGTGTCTGCCTGGTCCGGCTTTTGGAAATGCGTTACGGCCTCTTCGGTAGACGAGAAGCATCCGCTTAGCCATGCGGGAAGTGAAAATATTGCCAGAATCAGGAAAATTTTAATATAATTCATTCTTTAGTGCCTCCATTTAATTATTTTGCAAGACAGCGATTTGCACGTATTATATGTCAAGTTGTTATTTAACTTATATCGTCAATTTAATGTTATTTAATCCATATTATCTTAATCAGTCAAGTCTTTTTCCTGTTTGTGCGGTCAAATAGGTATATTTCCCGATAAAGTCTTTATCATTTGACAATCAGCCGATAAAAGATAGAATCAAAATCAAATACAGGATAGGATTATTTTGAAGGGTCTGATATTATGAAGGGGATTATACTTGCAGGCGGCAGCGGGACTCGACTTTACCCTGTAACAAAGGCGGTTAGTAAGCAGCTTTTGCCTGTTTATGACAAGCCGATGATATATTATCCGCTATGCACTCTGATGCTGGCAGGTATCAGAGAGATACTGATTATTACTACTCCCCAGGACAGAGAATCTTTTGCGGGGCTTTTAGGTGACGGTTCAGACTGGGGTATAAGTATTGAGTATGCTGTTCAGCCTGAGCCTGAGGGGTTGGCACAGGCTTTTATCATCGGTGAGAATTTTATAGGTGACAGCTGTGTTTCTCTTATCCTGGGTGACAATATTTTTTACGGTCATGGGCTGGCAAGTTCTCTTCAGTCGGCGTGCGGGCTTACAGACGGTGCGTTGATTTACGGTTATTATGTTAACGATCCTCAGAGATACGGCGTGATAGAGTTTGATGATCAGGGCAAGGTGTTGTCGATAGAGGAAAAGCCCAGTGAGCCCCGTTCTCATTATGCGGCGGTCGGCCTTTATTTTTATGATAACGAAGTTGTTGACATTGCCAAAAATATTAAGCCATCCTGGCGTGGTGAGCTTGAGATAACTGATGTCAATAACACTTATCTTAAGATGGGCAAGCTTAATGCAGAGCTTATCGGCAGAGGTTACGCCTGGCTTGATACAGGTACGCCTGACTGGATGCTTCATGCTGCTAATTATGTTCAGGCAGTTGAACAGAGGCAGGGGCTGATGATATCGTGTCCGGAGGAGATAGCCTGGCGAATGAAACTGATCGACGATGAGCAGGTTATGAAGCTGGCAGAGCCTTTGAAGAAAAACGGTTATGGTCAGTATTTGATTTCTATGATAAAAGGGCAAGGTTGCTGATGGACAGGGTTTTGATATTAGGTGCCAGGGGTATGCTGGGCAGTGATTTGGCAGCGGCTTGTGACAGAGCTGATATCGAGGCCCGGGCTGATGATCTGCCGGAGCTTGATATAACTGATTCATCTGATCTTGCAGAGGCCTGTACCGGTGAAAAGCTGATTATTAACTGTGCTGCATTTACAGATGTTGACGGGGCAGAGTCGAACAGGCAAGCCGCTTATGCAGTAAATGCAGAGGCGGTGGGAGAGCTTGGCAGGATTGCCAGGGATGTTGGTGCCAAAGTATTGCATATCAGCACTGATTTTGTGTTCGATGGTACAAAGCAGGGGGCTTATAATGAAAATGACCCTGTCAGTCCGATAAATGTTTACGGTCAGAGCAAGTTAAAGGGAGAAAAACTGCTCGCCGAATCCGGAGCGGAATACTGTATACTTCGAGTAGAATGGACCTATGGTCTGAATGGTAATAATTTTGTCAAGAAGATACTTGCAGCTGCTCGGCAGGGGAGAAATTTAAACGTTGTCGATGACCAGGTTGGTTCCCCGACTTCGACGGCGGAGGTTTCAGAAGCGATAGTTTCGCTGCTTTGTGATTTGCCGGTTGGTATATATCATTATGCTGCCAGCGGATTTGCCAGCCGATATGAGGTTGCTTGTTTTATAGTTGAAAGTATGGGGCTGGAAGTCAAGGTTGACAGATGCAAAAGTGATGAATTCACGACCGCGGCAAAACGGCCCCTGAACAGTAAATTTGACTGCGGCAAGATAAGTCGTTGTCTCAATAAGCCGATAAGGCAGTGGCAGGAACCTTTGAAAGAATTTCTGGAGCTTTTATGAAGATACTTGTTACAGGCGGAGCAGGTTTTATAGGCAGTAATTTTGTTAGGATGGTTCTTCAGGAACATACCGATTGTGAAGTTGTCAATCTTGATAAGCTGACCTATGCGGGTAATCTGGAAAATCTTACAGGTTATATTGAGAATGACCGCCATGTTTTTATAAAGGATGATATAAGTGACGGTAAGGCGGTTTTGGATATATTATCAGAGCATAAGCCTGATGCGATAGTCAACTTTGCAGCGGAAAGTCATGTCGACCGTTCGCTGGTAGATCCTGGTGCGTTTATCGATACTAACATTACAGGCACGCTTAATCTTCTTAAGGGTGCTGTTGAAGAGGGTACGAAAAAATTTGTGCAGGTTTCCACAGATGAGGTTTACGGTTCTCTTTTGCCTGATGAGGCTGCCTTTGACGAGAATACGACTATAAAGCCTAATTCGCCCTACTCAGCGAGCAAGGCAGGGGCGGACCATCTTGTTCATGCTTTCGGGCATACCTGGGGACTGGATTATAATATTACCCGATGTTCGAATAATTACGGTCCTTTCCAGTTTCCTGAGAAGATGATTCCGCTGATGATTAACAATGCGCTAAACGACAAAGAGCTGCCGGTCTATGGTGATGGTATGCAGGTGCGTGACTGGCTTTATGTTTATGACCATTGCACCGCTATATGGAAAGTGCTTACCAATGCAAAGGGCCAAGAAGTTTATAATATCGGGGGCAGCAATGAGAAAACAAATATGGAAGTTGTCAGGACCATTCTGTTAAAGCTGGGCAAGCCTGACAATCTGATAAGGCATGTGACCGACAGGCCAGGCCATGACAGACGGTACGCGATAGATTCGTCGAAGATTCAAAATGAGCTTGGCTGGGAGCCTTCTGTCAGCTTTGAGCAGGGGTTGGGGCAGACTATAGACTGGTATCTCGAAAACAGTGAATGGCTTAATAACGTTGTTTCAGGACAGTACCAGCAGTATTATCAGCAGATGTATGACGGCAGGTAAGGTTTTGCATCCTGTCATGAATTCCTGAGCCAGTTGGTTAAGATAACTTTCAGGTCGTTTTGATTGATTACGCTGTCCGCCGGTGAATTAAGGTCGCAATTGCTGTTAAAGTCTGCATTTCCCCGGCTGGTCAGCCATGCCTGACTTAGAAGGAAAAAGTCCAGGAAGCTGACAATTCCGTCTTTGTTAATATCGCCTGGTATAAGTGACGAGTCTATTTTGTAGATGTTGACATCGAACCCGTTAAAGGTGTCTGTGAATATTCCGTCGTTTATCTGAATCTGCCTTGACTGGTTGAGTACTTCGACGGTTCCGCAGAATTTTGAGGACAGTGAGAATTTTTTAACTGTTGACGAGTCACGCATTCCAGCGGAGAAAATATAGGTTTTTTGCTGGTATTGTCTGACCATAAAATCGACTTCTGTCAGTCCTGATACGTCTTCTATCTGAACATCGAGGGTGTTTTCGTTACTGTTTATTACAGGTGCCAGCTGGGTAATTTCATTGTTAAGAGCAGTTATTCCCGCAAGTTTTTCTGAGTTTTCTTCACGCAGCAATGCCCTCGAATCGAAATCACTGTAAGAAGTTTTTCCGTGAATGAAATATATTATTCCTCTTGAACCGTTAATTATTGACATCCATATCTGAGCTCGTATTTGTTCGACTGTTGCCTGTGAGCCGTTTGCGCTGATGTCGCCTGTTTCGATGAAGTTCCATATTATGTGGTTCGGTGGTGAGTATTGGCCCAGCCTTTGCACACCCAGGGCAGGCCGCCAGGGGTCGCCGCACGTCTGGGCATGTGCGCAGTCCATCGGGTATATGTCAAAGGAAGCGATATCGCTGCCTGCGATGTAAGCCGGATAATCGGTTTCGGGGTCGATATAGCCTCCCTGGCCGGTCCATGTCTGACTGTCCCATCCGATTCCCTGGCTTAGGTTGAGAAACACCGGCCGGGTTGGCTCAGTGTCTGTTATTAGTGCGTAGTGCTGCTGAATATCTTCCGGCGGAGTTGGCGGTCCGTATCCGCCCCCTGCGACAGGCTGGCAATTATCCGGTTCATCTTCCTGCATATAGCCTATAATCAAAGGTTTCCCATCGTTTGTCTGTTGATTTTGCCATACAAGAGCGGTTTCATTTTGATTGCAGACGACCTGCATATTCGCAGACTGGAGCATTGAAAGCTGGTTGGCTGTAGGGCCTTTCCACAGGCCGGCGTAGAAGTTTACACCCGCGTTCTTCCATGACCAGGCATCACCGGGACTTTGGAGCCAGACTCCTACAGGGAAATAATCCTGTGATTTTGAAGGTCCTTTTTCCCATTGTTCATACCTGCTGATGTACTGGGCTTTTGAAAAAGCAGCGACAAAAAAGAGTGCAAAAATCAGGTTAATAAAAACGGTTTTTCTGATCTGACAATAGTTCTGAACTGACATATCCGATTCCTTTCGGTAAAAACAGCTGACCTCTAAATTAATTTTCAAGAGGTGTTGTTGTCTGGAGGTGCAGGACTTATTTCGGCAAAGACAGCTAAAACAGATTAAGTTTTATGTAAAGAAATCGTCCGTGTGCTGATTTATTTTGACAGCGTGCTGTTTTCTGTTTTTTTAAGAATTTCTTCTATTTCGGGCATTTCCCTTATTAACCATCGGGGTAACTGTTCCGGATTAACGTTTTGCCATAGCCCGGTTTGGTTTTCGACAGCGATATTCATGGCCAGGTTGTACTCATTGAATCTGCTGTGTGCAAATCTCAGGTCTGCATATGCAAATCCCCGTTCAATCATAAGGCAGTTGACGTCTTGTCCATCTTCGAGATGAATATAGGCAAGCAGTCTGCCGTATCTGTCCCTGCTTTTGCTTACAGTATCGATAACGACTTTTACCTTTTTGCCCTCTACAAGGCGTTTCATTTCGTTTGTTGCCTCGGGTCCGAAGTACATCAGCCCGGTCCTTGTGTTTTTTGTTTCTGGTGTGTCTATCCCAAGCAGCCTTATTCTTGTTGTTTTTTTGTCCTTGTCAGGAGCCTTTATGTCAACCGTATCGCCGTCGACAATGTATGTAACCTGAAAGAATTTACCGTGATATCTGTTTGCATCTTTCCCGGCGGCCTGTTTTCGCTTAATGTTTTGCTGAAGGGGGCGACTGGCTTTTTGATCGATGAAAACCGTTAGAATGAAAAAACCGCAGAAAAGGATTATCAATAACAGGCGCATTTGTCTGCTCATAACCATTTTCAGTTTTGGAGCCAAATTATGTTCCTGTCATGTTCGGTTTCTGGGGTTGATCGCGAGTTTTAGTTTCTTTTATCCGCGGGCCTGTCCAGTTCGAAAGCATCGCAAACAGACTGCAGTGCCTTTTGCCCCTGGTCCTCATCGACAATACAGCTAATCCGTATTTCGCTTGTTGTAATCGAGTCAATGTTGACCTGTGCCTTTGCAAGTGCCGAGAACATCCTGTCAGCTACACCGCAATGGCTTCGCATACCCACCCCAACGATTGATATTTCCGCAATGTCTTCTCTTACGAAAGTTGACTGGCAATGTATCTGCTGGGATATTTCCTCAAGGATCTTTTTGGCTTCAATAAGGTCGCTTTTTGCCAGTGTAAATGACAGGTTTGCCTTTTCCTTGCTTATTTCCACCTGTATTATGTCATTTACGCTTATCTGATTTGACGCCAGTATAGCAAAAACACGTGCAGCGTTGCCGGGTGTATTGTCCACCCCGATAAGTCCTATTTTAGCAAGATCAGTTTGAATTGTCGCCCCTGATACAAGAATGCCTTCCATTTGGGGTACCTCATGAGTAATTAACGTTCCGGGTTTATCTTCCTGCGAGCTTCTGACGTGGATCGGAACATCATATTTCTTTCCGAACTCTACCGCTCGCCCATGCATTACGCCTGCTCCAAGGCTTGCAAGCTCCAGCATTTCATCATAACTTATCTGGTCCATTTTCACTGCCTTGGGATATTTTCTCGGGTCGGTAGTGTATATACCGTCCACATCTGTGTATATTTCGCAAACTTCGGCCTCCAGTGCCGCTGCCAGAGCGACAGCACTTGTATCCGAGCCCCCTCTGCCCAGGGTCGTTATGTCAGAATGGTCGTCAATACCCTGAAAGCCTGCTACAATGACAATGTATCCCTGGTCGAGTTTACGGTGTATGACATCGGAGTCGATACTTATAATCCTTGCTTTTGTGTGTGCGCCATCGGTTAACATTTTGATCTGTGTGCCGGTGAAGCTGATGGCCCGCTGACCGATGCCGTCCATGTACATTGCCATAAGCGAAACGGTCTGCTGTTCACCGGTGCTAAGTAGCATGTCCATTTCCCTGCGAGGCGGGTTAGGGTTCAGCTCGGCAGCATCTGCAACAAGCTGGTCAGTTTGTTTGCCCCTTGCAGAAGCTACTACTACGACCTGTTTGCCTTGCTTTGTGGCGTTTATGGCTCTTGCCGCGGCTTTACGGATTTTCTCGGCATCAGCTACCGAGGTTCCGCCGAATTTTTGGACTACAATACCCATGTTTTAGGTAAATACCTTTCTTGTATAGGTTTACATGTTCAAAGACAGGGCTTCAAAGCCTGCGTATAGTCATGACTGCTTAAATAAAGTACCGGATTATATACTTGCAGGCTGTTAATGTCAAAGAATTTTGCGGTTATCAAAGGCTAAAAAACCAATTTATGACAGGTTTTCTTTGCCTGGTCCATATAATTGTTATTTTCGTTACTTTTAAAATACCAGCTTTCAATCAACACTGAGATGGTACTTTTTGAGTTTTCTGTCAAGCTCCTTTGCGCCCGGCATGCGTTTTTCCATCATCTGCCAGAATCTTTTGCCGTGACTTTTTACTTTCGTGTGGACCAGCTCATGAAGTATTACATAGTCCATAAGTTCCGGTTCAAGTCTTGCCAGGTTGATATTCAAATTGATGTTGTTTACATGCGAACAGCTTCCCCATCTGCTTTTCTGGTTGCGTATGAATATTCTTCGATATTCAAAGCCGAATTGTTGTGCAAGTTCGTTTAGCCTTTTTTTCAGCAAAATTTTTGCTTCTTCGGCATCCACCATAGGAATCATGTTTTGCTGCATCCTTTGTTCTTTTTCGACCTCTTTCATTTCTCGCAAAGATTTTTTTATCCAGCCCCGGCGTTCAATCGCGAATCTAAACCCAGCCTTAAATGACCCCCACCGCGGAACGGTTACCCTTACAGGCTTAAATGGTCTTACGCTTATGCGGTATCTTTTTGCATTGCTGTGACGGGCGACTATAACATCACCTATTTGTTCAATATTGTATATTTTACGTTTTTCCAATATTATCCTTTTATTATTTCACGGTTAAATGTACCGAATGGGTCATTTTTTCTTTTTTTGACCAGTATCCACGTTACGGCTTGAGCGGCGCTTATTATTAAAACCGCAGCTATTCCCATCATATAGGGTGCGTATTTTAGCCCGAAAAACGCCGCAGTCTGACCTGCTGCCACGCTGCCGCAAAGATTTCCTGAACTTAGAACCATTTCATGTATTGCCATTTGTCTTGAGCGGTTTTTTGCACCGCAAAGTGAATAGTACTGGTGCGAAAGAAAAACAGCTGAATGTGATATGCCGAAAATTATCGCTGGTACCGAATAGAACCAAAGTCCTGCACGTATTTTAACCCCTGCCATGATAAGCAGCATGGTTACAATTATTATTATCTGTGCAATTGCCAGAAAGCTTATCCTGTAGTGCCATTTATCGGTTCTGCTGAGTTTGAAGAAGGTAAGTCCTACACTGATGAATAATATCGTTATAATCAAACCATAATCGCTTTCGGTAAACCCAAGCTCCTTTTTGAAGAGCAGGGCAAATTGTGTCCTCAAAACTGCCATGCAAATGAATATTCCCAGAAGCCCCAGTCTTGCGATAATCCTGAATTTAGGCAATGTTCTTTTTATATGGTGCTGTTGGGCTCCGGTCAGTTCGTCTATTTTTTGCGGTTTAAGTTTTGTAGAGTCCGCAAAATAAGCAGTTATCACACCTGCAAAAGCGATTGTCATCATAAACATTATGGATGCCATGCTTACAGTGATTGATTTTTCGAGCATATAGCCTATTGCAAATGGGCTGATTGTAAGGCCGAGCGTCCAGCTTAGGTTATAGTGGCCCAGTCTTTTGTTAAGGTTTATTCCGTCCTTTCCATGGGATACCCATGCCATCAGAGGCGGCCAGAATATTGCCATTGAACCTCCGCTTATCATAAGAAAAGCTGTCAGTGCCGGGATATTACAGTATGAACAGCCTTGCTGGTATTCTTTTACAATCAGCCACATACCTATGCTTGCCATCAGCATTCCCGAGCATCCTGCAATAGCTGTTTTTCTGTCATTCAATTTAGGCAGTAAACGCACCGCCAGTGTCAGTCCAGTCAGATAGGCAATCCAGTTTGCCCCTGCGCATACGCCTACGACCCATTCGGTGCCTCCCATGAAACTTACCACAAAAGGCAAGGCGGTCGCTATCGAGCCCAGTCCGAACGCCATGAAGAAAGCGCTTATGCAAATATAAACAGAATGATCGTATATTTTAATTTTATTTATGACAGCACCCTCTGCGCCCGTTAAGATTATCAAAAAACCGTTAAACGGCTTTGTTTCTGAAAAGAGTATTATAATAAGGGCATATTTTAAGTTTACCAGAATAATTCTTTCATTATTACATGTTTGTTATTAAATTGCATACATGAATACTGATGAAAAAAGAGATATAATGATAACATGTGCCCCGCATCTGCCCGGATACCTGGCCGATGAGCTCAGGGCGATTGGTTATCCTGTGAAGGACACCCATCCGGGAGGGATAATAACCAGAGGTTCTTTTGCAGATTGTATGGAACTTAATCTGAAACTGCGTACAGCTTACTGTGTGCTTTATCTGTTAAGGCAGTTTCGATGCGGTTCACCTTCTGCGCTTTATAAACAAACCGTCCAGGTGCCGTGGGAAAATATAATTGACCCCGCAGAAAAACTTACCGTAGTTTCCACCGTTGATACCTGGTCGGTCGACAATTCGATGTTTGCAAGTGTCAAGACCAAGGACGCTGTAGTGGACCGCATAAGCAGAAAAGTTTCTGATCGTCCTGATTCATCCAGTGATCGTTCAGCGGTTGTGATAAATCTGTACTGGCACCGGGACAGAGCCTGGCTTTACCTTAACACGTCAGGCCGGAAGCTCTCTGACAGGGGATACAGGAAAATGCCCCATAAGGCGCCTTTGCGGGAAACGCTGGCAGCGGGAATTCTTTATGCCGCAGGCTATACAGGAAATGAAACGCTTATACTTCCAATGTGCGGTTCGGGAACTCTTGCCATAGAGGCGGGTCTTATTGCACAAAAGAAGCCAGCCGCTATTTTAAGGCCCGACTTCGGATTTAAACATACAAAATTATTCGATGATGACCAATGGCAAAACATACGTTCACAGGCCAGGAAGCAAATCGACAAATCGGCGCCGAAAATGCCTGTTATCGCAACGGATATTGACCCGGAGGCGGTAAGATCTGCTGTTCAAAATGCAAGGACCGCAGGGCTCGAGCAGGTTATAAAATTCGATACATGCGATTTTGAGCAAACACAAATGCCTTCCGGTCCGGGCATTATTATAATAAATCCCGAATATGGGTTAAGGCTTGGCGATACCACAAAGCTGGAGGAGACTTACAGGAGACTGGGTGATTTTCTTAAAAACTGCTGCAAGGGGAAAACCGCTTATATTTTTTCTGGCAATAAATCACTTACTCAGAATATAAGGCTCAAAGCTTCCCGGAAGATTCCCTTTAGAAACGCCAGTGTTGACTGCAGACTGCTGGAGTACAGGATTTACTGACCTTTTCAGGGCAGTTTTCGCCGAGGTTCAAGTTTTTTAAGGGCTCTTCCGATAAAAGATGTAAGGCTGTAATGTTTTTGTTTTGTTGTTTTTGACGATTTCATCTCATAATAAGGCTTTACGTTAAATGGCAGATACAATCGACTTAACCAGGGGCAGGCAGGCTGCTTGTGATGAGCAAGAGCAGACCAAAGAGCTTTACAGGCTGGTTCTGACCAATATTTCTGATACGGTTTTTATGACTGACGAAAAGGGGCGGTTTAAGTTTATATGTCCAAATGTTGCAATTATTTTCGGATACGGTCCAGATGAAGTCGCTCAAAAGGAAACTGTCGCCAATCTTTTCGGGCGGGACCTTTGCGATTATGAATATCTGCAAAATGAAGGCGAGATAAATAATGTTGAATGTAAAATCAGGGACAAATCCGGTTTTAGGCATCTGCTGATTGTAAACATCAAAAAAGTTTCGATCGCAGGAGTTTCTGTGCTCTATTCATGCAGGGATATTACCAACTTTGGAAAGCTCGAAGATAAAAACTCACGTTTGGCCGCGATTGTTCAATCGACCGCTGATGCGATTATAAGTACGGACATGGAGGGAAACATTCAAAGCTGGAACAACTCGGCCTGCGATATGTACGGTTACCATGAAAATGAAATGATTGGAAAAAATGTATCGGTTTTAAGAGCTGATGACCATAAAAAAGAGCTTGAGGACATTCTGGAAGTTATAAACAAGGGTGGTAGTTTCAATGATTATGAGGCAATACACATCACCAGGGACGGCAAAAGAATAAACGTTTCTGTGACTTCTTCTCCTGTTACTGACCGTAACGGCAAGCCGGCAGGGGCCTGTGCCATTATCAGGGATATTACAGAAAGAAAAAGAGCTGAACAGAAAAGAAGGCAGGACGAGATTAATATGGCTCTTTTTGCTGACCGTATGGAAAATCTCAGTGGAAGGGAGTTCGAGGTTTTGGAAAAGGTGATAAATGGCAAGCTAAGTAAGCAGATAGCCGCTGAGCTGGGGATAACCGTTAAAACCGTGGAAAAACACCGCTCAAACATAATGACCAAATTGAAAACCGATTCGGTTGCAAAACTGGTCCGATATCATACTTTAATGCAGAAAACCTGACAGCTTTTAAAAAAAAGCGATTACTTGAATCTCTCATATTAGCATCTAACCCCACTTTTACCGGACCTGAGGTAAATATCTTAATCCGGTAGGGTAAACCCCCATAGATACCAGACAATATCCAGTCGAGCAATTTTCTGGAGTAATGAACAGCTCAGTTTCTATGTTCATTAATTGGTATTCATGAAATTATTTTGGGAGCATTTAAGATGAAGAAAATGAAACTGTCAACAAAGCTGCTTGTATCTTTTCTGGCTGTTGGTGTTGTACCTGCAACTTTAATAGGTCTGATATCTTTGAAAAAATCCAGCAGTGCACTGGAAAAGCAAAGCTATAATCAGCTTATAGGAATGCGGGATATAAAGAAAACTCAGATCGAGAATTTTTTTGAGGAAAGACGCGGCGATCTTGGTGTACTGGTAGAGAATGTCGCTGCCTTGCGCCAAAACGCATTTGATAAGCTTGGAGCTGTCCAGCAGCTTAAAAAATCTCAGATTGAAAATTATTTTTCAGAACGTTTTGGCGACATAAGTGTTTTAAGCAAAAACAATTTTGTGGCTGAAGCGCTTCAGAATTTTACCGGAGCATTTCAGGATGAAAACGGAACTGGCGGTACTCAATGGAAAAATTCTGAAAGAACTTTCGGCCCATGGCTGACAACTTATCAGGAGGAATACGGTTATTACGACCTTTTCCTTATAGCTGAGAATGGTGATATAGTTTACACAACTTGCCAGGAGTCCGATCTTGGTCAGAACGTAAAAAAAGATATTCCAGATAGTTCCTTGTATGATTGTTTCACTAACTCATTAAAAAAAGCATCGATTGCGGACTTTCGTCCTTACGAGCCCAGCGGCGGTATTCATGCGGCGTTCATCGGTGCACCGGTAAGATATAATAATGAGCTGGTCGGTGTTGTAGCTTTACAGCTTCCCACAGACCCGGTAAATGCTATCGTTCAAAAAAGAGAAGGTATGGGAAAGAGCGGTGAGACTTACCTTTTCGGTCAGAATGATGGGAAAAAATCATTCAGAAGCACCATGCTCACAATGGGCGACGGAAAATATACTATAGGTTACTCAATAGATTGCCCTGAGTATATTGAACACGCTTTAGCCGGGCAGGAAGTCCAGGATATTTTTACAGACAGCTCCGGAAAACAGGTCATGGTAGTCGCTGCACCTTTGAAGCTTGAGGGCCTGGACTGGATATGTGTATCCAAAATGGATTTTGAAGAGGCGATTGCCCTTAAAGTTGAAGGCGAGGAAAAGGATTTCTTCACGAAGTATACAGAGATGTACGGATACTATGATCTGTTTCTTATAACGCCTGGAGGACATGTTTTTTATACTGTTTGCCGAGAGGCTGATTATGATACTAATATGGTAAATGGTAAATATTCTGACAGCGGACTCGGGAAGCTGGTACGTAACGTGCTTGGTACAAAAAATTATGCCCTGGCGGATTTTGAGCCTTATGCCCCAAGTGACGGCGACCCCGCGGCCTTTATCGCAGAGCCTGTCGTTAAAAATGGTAAAACTGAGCTGATTGTTGCGTTACAGCTTTCTCTCGGCGCGATTAACGGAATAATGCAGCAAAGAGCGGGTATGGGCCAAACCGGCGAAACATACCTTGTAGGTTCTGATAAGAGAATGAGAAGTGATTCCTATCTGGATCCTGAAGGCCACAGCGTAATGGCGTCTTTTGCAGGTACGATTAATCAAAACGGCTGTGATACCCAGGCAAGCCAGGAAGCCCTCAGCGGTAAAACTGATGCAAAGGTTATCAAAGATTATAACGGCAGCGATGTTCTAAGTGCATACACGCCTGTAAAAGTTGGCGATACAACCTGGGCATTACTTGCCGAGATAGATAAAGCTGAGGCATTTGAGGCGAGAAATGCGATAGTAACGATGATGTCAATAGTTTCTGTTATTTCCATTTCAGCCATAATTACATTGGCACTTATTATAACACGTTCAATAGTAAAGCCCGTAAACAGGATAATAGCAGGTTTGCGTGAAGGTGCCGAACAGGTAGCCGCGGCTTCGAGCCAGGTTTCATCAGCTTCTCAGTCGCTTGCAGAAGGTGCTACAGAACAGGCTGCCGGTCTGGAGGAAACCAGTTCCAGTCTTGAGGAAATGTCCTCGATGACCAAGACAAGTGCTGATAATGCCCAGCAGGCCAATGAGCTTGCCACTAATGCCCGCAATTCCGCCAACCAGGGTCAAGAGGCAATGAAGAGCATGGACACTGCTATCAATGACATACAAAAATCAAGTGACGAGACAGCAAAGATCATTAAGGTTATTGATGAGATCGCGTTCCAGACGAATCTGCTGGCTCTTAACGCAGCGGTTGAGGCGGCAAGAGCAGGCGAGGCAGGCAAAGGCTTTGCAGTAGTTGCCGAAGAGGTTCGCAACCTTGCTATGCGTTCGGCAGAGGCTGCCAAAAACACATCAGAAATGATACAGGAATCTGTCAAAAACTCAAATAATGGAGTTGAAATTGCAGGCCAGGTAGCAAAGGCACTTGAGGAAATCGTTACTGGTATTAACAAGGCCGGTGAGCTGGTAAATGAAATCGCCTCTGCTGCCGGTGAACAGGCTCAGGGCGTCGATCAGATCAACACTTCTGTTTCACAGATGGATAAGGTTACTCAGCAAAATGCCGCCAATGCCGAAGAAAGCGCAAGTGCTTCAGAAGAGCTCAACGCCCAGGCAGAACAGATGAACACAATTGTTCAGGAACTTGTGGAACTGGTGGGCGGTTCCGGCTCAGCAGGGAATAGTTATACAAGCAGACCGGCCAAAACCGCAAAGGTCGGCTCTTCAGATAAGATATATCACCAGATCGCTGATGGACAGTCAAAAGGCCCATCAGGGCACCAGGCAGAAGATAATAAAATCGAGCCGGCCAATGAAGATATATCTTAAATAGAAGTTTTTGGTTTTTCCCGATTTCAGGCCGTCTTTGATGATCCCGCTTCATCAGAGACGGTCTTATTTTTGCGCTGAATTATAAATAAAACAGGCAAAGCTCAGGCAGTTTTAATAATTGCTATATGATTGAAGGTTCTGCCCTGCTTTCGATACTTTCTTTCGTAATTAGTGCCGACTATTTCTCCGGGTTTTGCCGAGGCGGGCGGTAAAAAGTCTGTTTGCTTTATCTGGCTCTGTTGGATGAAATGTTCGATAGTTTCTGTCATCTGGACAAAGTAGTCTTCGTGATCGGTTGCCAGCTGCAATCTGCCGTTCTTTTTCAGACAGCGGATTATATTTGCCGTATTTTCAATGTTAATCAGCCTGCGTTTGTGATGTCTTTTTTTTGGCCAGGGGTCTGGAAAATAAATATGAAAACAATCCACCGATTCTTCAGGTATGTACTCAGCGAGAAAATCTGAGGCGTCAGTTCTGAGCATTTTTACATTATTTATCTGCCATCTGCCGAGCCGGTCCACCG
>CAZAYB010000020.1:0-22570 GCA_964489215.1 uncultured Pirellulales bacterium | reverse complement strand
GGAAACCGCGGTATATCTTTACCCAGCCCTTATAGGCGTAAACCTCAAACATCTCTGCGTTCATATCAGCTCCTTTATTTTGATTTGGTACACATATCTGTAAGTGCCTTTGCTCTTTTTTGAGCGTTTGTGCCGGCCTGTTTTTCGCAAAGCTGTGCCAGCGTATCGGTTACGATACGGTTTTGGGTATCATCCAGAAAGAACACCTGCGAATGCAGCAGCGGTTTGGGCTCGTGCAACGGTACGGGCGTTTTGCCGAGACCGCACAGCTTGAGTATGCTTTTTTTGTCCATAGGCAGCTGTTTTGCGAGCCTTTCAGCGTTGGTACTCTCGCAGAGCCTTTCAATAAGCATCTGTTTGGGCCCGGGCATATCCCTGCCTGAGAGCCTGTTAAGCGTTGCCAGCAGTATCCTTGCCTGCTCATCATCGACCTGCCATATCACACAGTCTGCCCTGTCATATCCAAGCTGGGTAAGCGCCCTGACACGGTGATGGCCGTTGAGTATCTGATAGCCCCCCTGATGCTCACGAACCACCACAGGCTCATAATTGCCCGTTGTGCGTATATGCTCTGTCAGCTTTTTGAAGTTCGACCGGTTCATACGGTTGGGGTTCTCCGGATGAGCGGTCAGCTTTGCGATATCGATTGACTTTACCTTTGAGTCTGTGGTTTGCTTATCCATTATAATCTCCATAGCTTTTTTGACATTACCGTTAATTGAAACATACTGCGGACATACAAAAGCGGTGTCCGTATAACAGCTTATACCTTTGCGGTTCTGACAGGCTCTCGCAGCTTAAGCCAGCGGCGGGCACGCGGGTTTACCCATGCAAAATACGTCGGCCTTGTGCCCAGCTTACCCAGCACATAAGCTAACCTGTCATACCCTTTGTGCATATCCCTGCGAACCTTGAAGGCCTGGATGAACCTGTCAATCTGTCCAGTCAGAAAATGCCTCTGGCCAGCGGTGAGCCTTTGAACTTTCGCCCATACCGCCTGACTGTCGTTAAACAGTCCGCTGTCTATCCCCACCGCCTCGAACGCCTCTGTAAGCCTGCTGTTGCGCTCGGGAACCGGGCCGTCGTATCTACTCATACCCGCTTTTTCGAAAAACGGACTGTACCTGCCCATCACCGCAAGAGACTCCACAAGGTCTGCCCCGACAATCGGCATCGTCTCCCTTACCAGACGAACCGCCAGACCTGCCCTGCGGTACCTCGGCTCGATTATCACCCTTGCAATCCTGCGAACGTGACGATTAACCGCGTCAAGATTGGCAGACGCACTGCCCAGCCCGGTAAACACACCCCCCAAAGCGTAGTTGCGAAGCTCTAACCCTGACCCGCCCATAACGTAAACGATAACCCCGGCCGACTGAGGCGTAATAACGCTTTTGCCCCTGCGAGGCGCCAAAACGTACATATCAGACCAGCACCGCAAACGCTCACCACGGTAATGGAAACGCTCAAGAGACCGATAATCCGAAACAGTACCCTTTCGCAGAACAAGTTCATCGCATATTGAACAGCTTAATCGGCTCATAAATAACCCTTTCAATCAATGCTTTCATATTCATAATTTTTTTGCGGAAAATACTCAACATTACTCAAATCTTTGCCGATTACTGCCTGTAACCGAACCAATGAACAATCGTGAGGCCTGTTATGTTCGAAGCAGCAACCATAATGCAGACAAACGTACCGATAACCGAACCGGATACGACGATTAAAACCGCTATACACCGGATGAACAGCGAACATCTGACTGGCTTGCCCGTACTGAACCCAAACCGTACTCTGGCAGGGATGCTCAGCGAAAAAGACGTGCTCAGGCTCATCTACGAAAAGCAAAACGCAAACGGCTTCGTAAACCAGTTCATGACAATCGACCCGGTAAGCTTCGAAACCGATGCAACCATCATGGAAATCTGCCAGTGCATAATAAACAACAACTTCAGGCAGATACCAGTCACAGAAAACGGCAAATTCGCAGGGCTTATCAGCAGAAAAGACCTTATGAACTTCCTTTTGAGGCTCCGGGGCAAACAGGAGCAGGGAAACTGACCGAAGCGAAATTGACGGGAATTGAAAATGACCGACCAGATGACTAAAATGACAGCCGAGCAGATAATGAGCAACGAGCTTGTTACCGTTACCGCTGATGTGCCGATATACGAAGCTGTACGCACTATCGTAAACAAAGGCCTTACCGCCCTGCCGGTCGTCAAAGCTGATAATGTTCTGGTCGGGATAATCAGCGAAAAGGACGTGCTCAAGGTCATGGCAGAGGACAAGACAGGCACCGTCGAAAACTATATGACAACCAGCCTGTTTACAATGGGACCCGACTCCGATATAGACGATGTCGCAAAGGCACTGGTCGAAAACAGCTTCCGCAGAGTGCCCATCGTCGACGCTGACAACAGAATACTCGGAATTATCAGCAGACGTGACCTTATACAATTTGTCGTCTGAAAAACCGTCCCCCATATCAGTACAGCCTTTGATTCTTAGCCGAACAGGACCGCAGCTTCGCCGGCGAACAGTTCAGCCGTTCAATTATTTCCGTCTGGCCGTTAAGCCTGACCGCAGCTATGATATCCGGACACAAATCCCTGATGATATCGTCCCTGCAACCTGCAAGGATAAACGTCCTGCTGGTCCTGTCAGCGGCTCTGCGCAGGTTAGCCGACACCGCACAGGCGGTTATACGGTCAAGATTGCTGCAGAACTCATCGGCGAATATTACCGGAGACAGGCTGTATAACGCCCTGCAAAGACGGTAACGGTAACGCTGACCGTCGCTAAGGGCACTGGGTGTATTCAAAACGCAGAACACATCGCCAAGCCCTGCCATTGTAAGAATGCTCATCGCATCTGCGGTATCATCGCCCAGACAGTCGATTACCGCCCTTTCGCTGTCCAGCTCAATATCGCAGAGCCTTACCTTACGCTGACCGCAGGCCCTGTAAAGGGCGTTTAGCAATACGCTTTTGCCCGCACCGCTTGGGCCCGTCAGATAGATAACCATACCAGAATCGATGGTAATCTCACAGCTTCGGCTTACCTGGTTATCGCGGACAAAACCCTTGTCCAGACCGAAAATACGCATAAGCTCATTAACCCTGCCGCTGTCTTTGGCTGACCATTGAAAACTTTTACTGACCGACAAACGCTCTCTTGTAACGCACATAAAAAAACCTCCTTTTCAAAATATTGCTTACCGACCGCTGCTTATTGACCTGTCAAGCTCACGGAGTTTTCGAACCTTTGCAACCGCCTTTCGAACCTGACGGACGCTTGTCTTGCGCTTATCTGCGGTACCCTTTAAGGTCATGTTGTCCAGAAAATAATCCCGTGCTATCAGCTGCTCGAGAATCGTGAGCCTGTCCCGATACTTGACACTGTAGTAATAATCCCCGTCGAGCAGCTTTCTGGTTACCTTATGAAGCCTTGCAGACATTGCCGATTCGCTGATACCTGCAACCCTGGCAAGCTGAACTATCGTATTGCCCTTGTCATAATACATATCCAAAAGGGCACGTTCCTCGGGCCTTAACAGCCTGCCCATCTCGAGTATCATCTCAGCCTGCCTTGCCAGTCTGCCGCTGCCCATACTCCTTTGTTTGCTCGTAAACTCACTTACATCGATATCTACCTTTACCATCATATTCTCCTTTCTAACACATTGTAAAACTCTTTCGCTCCGTCAAACCATCACAGTATCAGCCTGTCGGAAAATAAGCGCACAAACGCCCCGTAAAGGCGACTGCCCTGTAATGGATAATAGCCGGTTGGGATACCAACAACGGCCTGTTACTAATAAGCCCTTATGTCAGGGCCTGCAAAAAATCTTAGCCGGGTATCGGACAAAAAACCGCCGCTAAAAATGCGCGTACCCGGACACCCATAGCTGTTTGAACTGAAAATTATCATATCCGTATATCTGCTGTGCCATGCTGGCCTCCGTTCCACAAGATAAGAAATGCTTAATTGTGAAAAACTACTACTTACTTATGTTTGATATTTATCAAACAAAGAGGGATTTTAACAACCAAAATAAACCTTATCAAGGATTTTTTCAGCAATTTTTCAATTATTTTACAAGGCCATTGTCGAACTGAACTTACAAATATAATTTGTTCTCTTTCAACTGTTTTAACGGACATTTTCTCTTCTAAAATAGAAGTATTATTGAAAAAAAAACTGCCCCAAACTTCTGTTCAATCACAAAAAAGACTGTTGTTATAGGACCATTGGATATTTCGGTACTTTTTTAACTTTTTAACTTTCAAAATCATATATTCGGCAATTATAATAGCTTCAGGTTATTTCCGTTTAGCGGCGTCACGTGTGACGGGGCCCAACCGAGCCCCTTCCCGTGGCGTCCTTTTTTTTTGGAACTCTATGAAGACCGGACGGGTTTTATAAAAAATCACATCATCTGGATTTTTATTTCGTATAAATTCTTAAAGAATGCTTTTATGTTTTGAAAACTAACTTATAATGACTCTAAATTATACCGGAAAACATGATGGGCATTTTATTCACTGAAAACTTTTACTACCTTATCGCTGTACCTCTGATGAAGGTATGCCGGGCCGATATTGCCCAAAGCCCGCTGACAGATTCATTTTTTACAACCCTGCCGAAAACCCCCTTATTGCTGGTATCAGTCTCACAGTTTATAGACACCCACCCTGCTGTAACGGTGTTGCTGGCCCTGCTTTTCGCAGGTGTGATTATCACCTTAGCTGTCAGCACATGGGCGATTATGCACAATAGATCAGCTTCGCTTTCATTAAGAAACATTTTTGAGAACCTTCCCGACGCAGTAATAGTTCACGACAGGTTCGGCAAAGTCCTGTTCTGCAATACCGCTTGCTGTAAAATGCTCAAAAAAGAAAACGCCGCCTGCTGTCCGCCAACCATCTTCGATATAGAAGAACAGGATTTCAACAAGTCTTTCAGACAGCGGTTAGATGAAATCCTCAAAAACAGCAAAGGCTCCTTTCAGGGCAGATGGGTCATGGAGGATTCGGGTTTTTTAGACGTTGAGATAAACGCAAGTCTTTGCGAATGGAAAAACAAGCAGGCAATAACACTTATCGCAAGGGACATAAGCGAAAAGCAAAAACAGCTTAAGACCGCCCTGCAGTTTACCAGCATAGTCGAATCAACAAAAGACGCCATACTCTCAAAGGACCTTCAGGGCAACATTATGACCTTCAACAAAGCCGCTGAAGATATATACGGATACAGCGCAGATGAGATTATCGGTAAAAACGTCAAAATTCTTATGCCCGAAAACAAGAAAACAGACTTTGATTATATCATGTCAAAGGTAAAACAGGGCATCCCGGTTGAAAACTATCAGACGATAAGGAAAACAAAGGACGGCAGGTTAATCGAACTTGAGCTGTCGGTTTCACCTTTGAAGGATAAAAGCGACCATGACGAAATAATCGGTATATCGACCATCGCAAGAGATGTATCAGAGCAGAACGAAGCAAGAATAAGGCTGCACGAAGCGAAGAACCAATATCAGCAGCTGGTCGAGAATCTGTCAGAGGGCGTATGGCAAATCGACAATGACGGGTACACCGTGTTCGTAAATAAGAGCATGGCTGATATGCTCGGGTATGAAAAGGAAGAAATGATATGCAGGCATCTGTTCGACTTTATGCACCCCGAATCGATTGATGAAGCCAAAAGCAACATGCAAAGAAGAAGGCAGGGTATAAGCGAAAGACACGAGTTTGTGTTTATTAAAAAGGACGGCTCGGATATAACGACAGAGCTTGCAACATCTCCTGTGTTTGACGATAACGATGTTTACTCAGGCGCAATTGCCTGCGTTACGGACATAACCCAAAGAAACCTCCTACAGGAGCAAAGGGAAAAGCTGCTGAGGGAGCTTTCGCTAAAATCAAAGGATATGGAAAAGATAATATACATCAGCAGTCACGACCTCAGGAGTCCGCTGGTTAACATTCAGGGCTTCACTTCTGAGCTGGCAATCGGGTACAAGACCATTGTCGAGTGTCTAAAAAAGGTCGAAATGCCCGATGAGCAAAAACACCAGATACAGGAAGTGCTCTTGAGCGAGATACCAACCGCGCTTAGGTACATTACAAGCAGCGTAAGGAAAATGGACCTGCTGCTCAACGGCCTGCTCAAACTCTCCCGGATAGGCAGACAGGAGTTAAAGCCCAAAAAGCTGAACACCAACTCGATGATGAAGGAGATTATAAGAACGCTGCAATTCAAGGTAAACGAATCGAAAGCGGACATTATCATCGAAGACCTTCCGGATTGTTACGCCGACCCGTTCCAGATAAACCAGGTATTCACCAACATCATCGACAACGCGGTTAAATATCTCGACCCTGACAGGCCCGGCAAAATAAAAATATCAGGCTCAGCCGTCGACGGAGAGGCTAAAATAAGCATAACCGACAACGGAATCGGCATGGACCCAAAATACGCAGACCAGATTTTCGACCTGTTCCACAGGCTAAACCCCGAATCGCCTGTTCAGGGCGACGGACTGGGCCTAAGCATCGTAAGCACGATAATAGAACGCCATCACGGCAGGATAACTTTTGACTCAAAGCCCGACCAGGGCACCACATTTACCATCACCCTGCCCGCACATCATAATTAAGGACCGCTCTGACGGCCGCTTTTACCCGGGACCCTTAATCAAAAAAAAATGTAACGCTTATAACTGTCCTGCATCTTATATACTGCGTTTCTTGCTTGCAAACCTAACGAAACTGCGTTATCATGCCCGCTTTGATAATTTTAACGATAACGGCATCATTAAAAGGTTAACCAGCGGAGTCATTTATGAAATTTACACAGACGCTAATCCCAACCGTAAAAGAAGTACCCGCAGATGCGGAAATACCAAGCCATCAGCTTATGTTAAGAGCGGGCCTGATGAGGAAAATAGCATCGGGAACTTACGCCTATCTGCCGGCCGGGTGGAAGATTCTCATGAAGATAATCAGCATTGTCCGGGAAGAAATGAACAAAACCGGAGCTCTTGAGCTGCTGATGCCTGCCGTTCAGCCCCTTGAGCTGTGGCAAAAGACAGGACGGGACGTTGACTACGGGCCGACCATGGCAAGGTTTACCGACAGGCACGGCAGGGAAAACGTGCTCGCACCTACCGCAGAGGAGGTTATCACCCACCTGGCAGCGGGCGAGATTAACTCATACAAACAGCTGCCGTTAAATCTGTACCAGATATCTTTCAAGTTCAGGGACGAGTTTCGGCCCCGATTCGGTGTCCTCCGCTCAAGAGAGTTCATAATGAAAGACGCGTACAGCTTCCACGCAACCGCTGAGTTTCTCGACAGCACATACTGGAAAATGTACAACGCCTACGAAAGGATATTCCAAAGGTGCGGACTGGAGTATCTGGTCGTGGAGGCAGAGACCGGCGAAATGGGCGGCTCAGGCTCACACCAGTTCACCGTACCATGCGGCAACGGCGAAGATGTCATAGTCCACACCGCGGACAATTCCAGGGCATGGAACATCGAAAAAGCTCCCGTCGACCCGCTTACCAAACCGGAACCGCTAAAGGGCCAGCCAACTGTAAAAGAGGTCCACACACCCGATACCGGCACAATAGATGACGTGTGCAGGTTCCTGAAAATCAAGCCCAATGAGCTGATAAAGACCCTGATATACACTGTCGACAGCGATAAAACCGTCGCGATTTTAATACGCGGCGACCACGAGGCCAACGATGAAAAAATCAATCAGCTTTTCCCCGGCTCACATATCGAACTTGCCTCTGCTGAAACCATAACAAAAGTTACCGACGCACAGGTAGGCTTTGCAGGTCCGATTGACCTGGCACAGAAAGTCGACCATATCTTCATCGACCACGCTGTTGCGGTTATGAACGTGGCCGTTACCGGTGCCAACAAGACAGACTACCACTTAAAAGGCGTAGTACCTGCAAGAGATTTTCCAATCACAGGTTCAAACGTCAAAGTCGCAGACATAAGAAACGCTGTCCAGGGCGATACATTCAACGGCAAACAGCTAAACTTCAGAAAGGGTATAGAGGTCGGACAGGTCTTCAAGCTCGGCAAAAAATACTCCGACAAACTCGGCTGTAAGTTCCTCGACTCAGACGGCACCGAAAAACCATGCCTTATGGGCTGCTACGGAATTGGCATAAACAGAATACTCGCCTCTGCAATAGAGACAGCTTATGACGAAAACGGACCGATTTTCCCGGTCTCGATAGCTCCCTGGGAGGTCATAATAACCCCGGCCGGCAGCACCGAGGAAATCACCGCTGCCGCTGAAAAGATATACAACCAGCTTATGGAAATGGGCATCGAGGTACTGCTCGACGACCGTGACGAAAGAGCAGGCGTAAAGTTCAACGACGCCGATTTGCTCGGGATACCGCTTAGGGTAACCATCGGCAAAAAATCCATCGAACAGGGCAAGGCCGAACTGAAACTGCGCACAGGCTCTGACATTACCCCGGTCCCTGTGGACCAGGCAGCTAAAGAGGTAAAAACGCTCATCGACGAAATGAAACAAAAACTTATACCGCAAAAGTAAAACATAACATGTGGGAACTTATAGAACCAGCCCCGGTAAAGCTTATCATCGGCATACTCGCCTCGGGCCCTGACCTGCTCGAGGCCGCTGTCGATAACCTTACACAAACCCACGGCCCGGTCGACCTTAAGAGCCCAACCTGGCACTTCACCCAGACAGACTATTACAACGACCAAATCGGCACGGATATTATCCGCGCATTTATCGCTTTTGAAAAGCTCATCGACCCTGCCGAGCTTGCGGACATAAAAATTGCCGCTAATAAACTCGAGCAGACCCTCGCGGATACTTCAAAAACCAGCTGCCCCCGACCGGTCAACATTGACCCCGGCTATATCGAGCCTTCAAAACTGGTACTGGCAAGCACAAAAAACTTCGCTCACAGAATATACATCGGCAAAAAAATATGGGCAGAGGTTACCCTGACATACTCAAAATCATGGCAGTCATTTCCATTTACCTTCCCCGATTTCAAACAGCCCCGCTATCACGAATACCTAAACAGCGTAAGAACAAAACTGGCAACCCAGCTTCGGCAGCTCCAGGACAAACTATGAGCCGAAGTCTGATGCCCCCCTGCTTTAAATCTTTTTTCTTGCATATCTTTGAACCATTGCCTAACCTGTGTGTTTTTGACGCAATCGGCCGGGCCGGTTAAATAATCCTGAAATTACAATGACAATCGAAATACACATACTAATCGCCGCTATGCTTATATCCATAGGCATCGGCACCCTTACAGGTATATTCGGAGTAGGAGGCGGATTTTTGCTTACCCCCCTGCTTATGCTTATTTCCGTACCAACCCAGATAGCGGTAGGCACTGGCGTAGCGACAATGGTCGTAAACTGCACATTCGGCATAATGAGGCGAAAAGGCTCAGGCACCGTAGACGCAAAGCTTGCCGCGATGCTCTCGATAGGTTCAATAATAGGAGTTGCTGTCGGCGTTGCCCTGCTGGAAAAGCTCGAACAGCTGCCGCCGATAACAATACTCGGAAAGGAACACACCGCAATTCAGTATATACTGTACTGTTTATTTTTGATTATGCTCGTCATCCTGACAGTGTTTTTGTTCATCGACTCACACCGGTCCAAAAAAAACCAGGACAAACCGCACACCGGTCAGTTCGCAAAAATAAGCCTGCCCCCTCACATGAACTTCGCCACCCTGCACACCCCCAAACTTTCACTGATACCGCTTATCATGCTGGGCCTTTCGATAGGACTGCTTACCGGACTGCTCGGGATAGGCGGAGGAGTTTTGCTGCTGCCTGCACTTATATACCTGGTCGGCCAGACCGCTAAAAAAGCGGCAGGAACCTCACTGCTGCTGGTACTGATATCATCTGCAATTGCCGCGGTACTCCACCTTAAGAACCACAACATCGACCTGTACCTTTGGCTTTTCATGCTGGCAGGCGGTATCGGGGGAACATATATCGGCACTCACATCGGGCTTAAAGTAAAGGACAATAAGCTGCGCAGTCAATTCGTGTGGGTAGTCGCAGCAGCGGTGCTGATAATAGCGGCTAAACTTGCGATAATGACCTTCGGATAGTTCGGATAGACAAATGCATTACTGCCTTAAGCGTATCGGCTTATACAGTTACAGTGACAGCCGACTCCTGAAGCTGTTCCTTGGCCTGACCGACCAGATAGAAGCTGCCGGTTATGCAGATAAGGTCCTCACGGGAGACGGCACTTTTTGCGATTCTAAGCGCCGACCTTAAAGTAAGGGCTGTCTGGCACATCTTACCGCAAATCTCGGTATACTTTTCTGCCAGTTCTTCAGGGTCAGCAGCTTTTGGCGAGTTTGACCTGGTAAAGATAACCTTATCTGCCCCGTACTGGAGCTGATTAAGCATACCGTCAATATCCTTATCAGCATTACAGCCGAATATGACAATCATCGAATCATAAGGTACATGCTGACCTATAGCGTGGTTAAGCGCCTTGATACTGGCGGCGTTATGGGCAGCGTCTACAATCACCCGAGGGTCATGGGTTATGATTTCCATCCTGCCGATAAGCGATACACTTTTGAGACCCTGCATTGCCTTTTCGTCGTCAATCAGGTATCCGCTGGTTTTAAGCTTATCCAGCATAGCAAGAGCAAGTCCGCAGTTAATAGCCTGGTGTTCGCCCGGCAGCGGCACCCGTAAGTGCTCAAACCTGCTGTTGGGTGTATTTACGCATATCCTTGTATGAGGTCCGTGCTCTCTGGAAGATTCGAACCTGTAAGAAAAATCTATATCATGGCCGGTCACACTAAGCGGAGCCTTGGTAGAGGTTGCGAACCTCTTGAGTACACCCATCGCCTCGGGCTCCTGGGGAACTGTTACAACCGGTACACCTTTTTTGATAACGCCTGCTTTTTCCTTTGCGATACTGTTAAGCGTCGAGCCAAGCAGTGCCTGGTGGTCGATACTTATACTGGTTATCCCCACCACTGAAGGCTCTATGACGTTGGTGCTGTCGAGCCTGCCGCCAAGACCGGTCTCGATTACCCCAATGTCGACCTCTTCATCGCTGAAATGCAAAAACGCAATTGCGGTCATTATCTCGAAAAAGGTAGGCGAATCATCCTTTTTGGACATCTTTTCAACGGTACTGTATACCCTGTTTATAAGGTCGGTCATCTGGGAATCTGTTACCATTTCACCGTTGACCGTAATTCTTTCATGCAGCGTTATAACGTGCGGCGACGAATATACCCCTACCTTGTACTTGTTGGCCTCGAGCATCCTGGCAAGCATCGCAGCGGTAGAGCCTTTGCCCTTGGTACCTGCGATATGAACCGTCTTTATCTTGCGGTGAGGATTACCGAGCCCCTTAAGCAGTTTCTGCATCCGGGTAAGGTCAAAAGTTGTCACATTATAGCGCAGACGCCTTTGCTTTTCGTAGTCAGTTTTGTCAAACAGATAGCGCAGCGCTTTATCATACGTTTTAAAGGCTTTAGTCTTCCGTTTTACTGAAGATGCACAAGCCTTTTTCTTGCCGGTACTTTTCTTTCTGCCGGCAGACTTTTTACTCTTTTTCCGTGTTGTCACCATAGACCCATTAATATAACATAACAATTTATCAGGGTCAAGCCATTTTGAGCCTCACGGCACAAAAAAAACGACCTTGATTATTCCCTTTGCGTAACCCCTTTACTTAAAACAACATATACTCAACTCATCTTAAGAAAATAAATCACCCGCAACCAACTATTGTGGACAAAAATACACAGGTATGCTGTTACATCTGTTAGTAACGTACAATACCATATACTTTGAGAGACCCTTTTTTGTTCACACAATTATAATTATATCTGCCAGCCCTTAATAATTTAATTAAAATCAATAACCTGCCTGGACCTTAGGTACCAATTTTTAATGACATCTGCCGTTTCTTTTCGTTTATGTTTGTTTCAGTAAGATTTACAATGCTAATGTACAAAAAAAGTATAGTAAAATAACTTGCAGAGACGGCTGTTTTGCTGATAATATTCACAGCCGGGCTGTTAAAACCCAGTCTGCTTAATTAAATAACGAACCGGTATTTATTCATTTTATTTATTAGGAGAGTTTGCGATGGCATTAGTTGAAAATTATCCGGGATTATCCGAACTGGATGAATTATGTGTACAAACGATACGGTTTTTAGCCATGGACGGCGTACAAAAGGCCAACAGCGGCCATCCGGGTATGCCTATGGGTATGGCAACAGCTGCATATACCGTATGGATGAAACATTTAAGACATAACCCAGCCAATCCAAAATGGGTAAACCGCGACAGATTCGTCCTCTCGGCAGGACACGGCAGTATGCTGCTGTACTCACTGCTTCATCTTACAGGCTATGACGCGGTAACGCTCGATGAGCTGAAAAACTTCCGACAGATGGGCTCTCTTACACCCGGCCATCCAGAATACGGACACACGCCTGGGGTTGAGGTTACAACAGGACCGCTGGGCCAGGGAATCTCAAACTCCGTAGGGATGTGCATAGCCCAAAAGTACCTGTCGGCAAGGTATAATAAGGACAAATTCAACCTTTTCGATTACAATGTATATGTAATTTGCGGTGACGGCGACCTTGAAGAGGGAGTATCCTCAGAGGCAAGCAGTCTGGCAGGCCATCTCGGACTGGATAACCTGATAGTAATCTACGATGACAACAGCATCACTATCGACGGCAAAACAGAGCTTTCATTTACCGAAGATGTAGCCGCCCGTTATGAAGCTTACGGCTGGAACGTGGTTGAAATCAAGTCTGACGGCAACGATATGAAAAAGCTTGAAAAGGCGATAAACAACGCCAAAAAGCAGACAAAGGCACCGACGCTTATAAAGTTCCGCTCTCATATCGCTTACGGAAGTCCAAATATGCAGGACACACACGGAGCACACGGTTCACCTTTAGGCGACGAAGAGATTAAACTGATTAAGGAAAAGTTCGGCTGGGACCCGGAAAAGACTTTCGAGGTACCCCAGGATGTTTACGACCACATGAAAGCCTCTGTCGATAAAGGCAAAAAGCTCGAGGATGAATTCGAGCAGTTATTCGCAAATTACGCCAAGTCTTACCCGGAACTGGCAAAAGAGATAGACCAGGCAAGAGACGGCAGAATAGGAATTAACGTCGAGGAAGTCTTGCCGGACTTTGAAACAGGCACTTCCATCGCCACCCGCAAGGCCTCTGGTAAGGTTTTAAGCGCGATAATGCCCGCCCTGCCTTTGATAATGGGCGGAAGTGCGGACTTAACCCCCTCAAACAACACGAAATTTGACGGCGCTGAGGACTTCCAGAAAGAAAACTGCTCCGGAAGGTACATCAGATACGGCGTACGCGAACACGGGATGGGGTCAATAATAAACGGCATATCGGTAAGCGGACTGGTACGTGCCTACGGCGGAACATTTCTGGTATTCAGCGATTACATGAGACCGGCTGTAAGGGTAGCTGCCCTTTCACATTATCCCTCGATTTTTGTGTATACGCACGACAGTATCGGCCTGGGAGAGGACGGCCCAACGCATCAGCCGATCGAGCATCTGGCATCGCTTAGATGTATGCCGAATTTACTGGTGTTCCGCCCTGCCGATGCTAACGAAACGGCAGCTGTATGGAAATTCGCCGTTGAATATACACAGGGACCTGTCTTGATGGCTCTTACAAGGCAGGGACTGCCGGTAATGGACAAGGCAAAGTACGGGATAATAGACGGAGTAAGCAAAGGCGGATATGTACTGGAAAAGGTTGACAATCCCGATGTTCTGCTCATTGCCACCGGTTCTGAAGTAACAGTTGCTATGGAAGCGCACAAAAAGCTTGCCGAAGACGGCGTAAAGGCTCAGGTAGTAAGTCTGCCCTGCTGGAAGCTTTTCGAAATGCAAAGCGAAGAATACAAACAAAGCGTTATACCAGCCAGCGTAAAGGCAAGGGTAGCGGTAGAAGCTGGAGTAAGGCTCGGCTGGGATAAATGGATAGGTGATAACGGAATCTTCATCGGGCTCGACAGCTACGGCACTTCTGCACCTGCCAAACAATGCTTCGAGAAATTCGGAATTACAAGTGACAATGTCGCAAAGGCGGCCAAAAAAGTAATCGGCTAAACTTCAACAGCCCCCTTTGGTTTCACAACCGAGGGGGCTTTTTTCGTATTGATAAACCTGTTTACAAGCTGCAGGAAATATCCCCGGCCGATGACTTTCACTGCAATGTTATTTCACATAGGTAAAGGCAGATTATGGATTCATCAAAAATTGACAGAATTGCGGTTATGACAGCAGGCGGAGACTGTCCGGGGCTTAACGCGGTCATCCGGGCGGTAGTCAAGACAGCTATAAGCAGCTACGGGCTCGATGTATGGGGTATTGAAGATGGATACCTCGGACTGATACAGGACAGAATAAAGAAGCTGACTTTTGACGATGCCAGCAACATTCTCACCGCAGGAGGCACCATTCTCGGTTCAAGCAACAAGAGCAATCCGTTCAAATTCGGTCCCGACGGCAAAGACGTTTCCGACGACTGCATAAACAACCTTAAAAAACGCGGCATTGACGCCCTGATATGTATAGGCGGTGATGGAACCATGGCTTCAGCGGCCGATTTTGCCGACAAGGGACTTACCGTGATAGGCGTTCCAAAAACCATAGACAACGACCTTTGGGGAACTGATATAACTTTCGGGTTTGATACCGCCGTTCAGACCGCCACAGAAGCGATTGACAAACTGCACACAACCGCAAGCTCGCATCACAGGGTTATGGTTATCGAGGTTATGGGCAGATACGCAGGCTGGCTTGCTCTTTACAGCGGGGTCGCAGGCGGTGCCGATGTCATACTGATACCCGAAATGCCCTTCGACATTGACAAGGTTATCGAAGTGGTTAAAAAACGCAACAAAAAAGGCAGACGCTACAGTCTGATTGTCGTTGGAGAAGGTGCAAAAATCAAAGGAGGCAAAGAAGTCGTAAAGAAAACCGTCAGTGACAGCCCTGACCCTGTAAGGCTGGGCGGAATCGGCGAGGCGGTCAGCGACTGGATACAGGAAAAAGCCAATATTGAAAGCAGAGCCGTGGTACTGGGCCATATACAGCGCGGCGGAACGCCAACCGCTGCAGACAGGGCCCTGGCTACAGGTTTCGGATACCAGGCCGTGGAGTACCTTATGCAGGGCAAAAAGAATCTGCTGGTCGTTAAAAAGCAAGGCAAGCTAAGCAGTATCGGCCTTTCGGAGGTGGCAGGGAAAGTAAGAACCGTTCCAAAGGACCATCATTTAGTCAAATCGGCTCTTGCGGTGGAAACCAGTTTCGGTACATAATTATTACAGGCATAACCGGCCCCGGGTGCTGTATAAATGCAGGGCCCGGGATTATTTATGCTTTTTGATTTAGGCAGTGACAATTCGGTAAACAGGATAATATCCCGGTTAAAGAGTGCCCCCTGCAATGGTAACAAGGTGGTAAAAGTCGACGGGACGTGGGGTTCGTATGCGCCTTTGCTGGCAGGGTTCGTCCATGAAAAGCTTAATCGGCCGATGCTTTATGTAAGTGCTCATATAGACGACGCTGACGGGGCTGGCGATGACCTTTCGGTTTTCTGTAACGGCATCGTGGAAACTTTCCCCGTCTGGGAGGACCAGCAGCATCTTGCCGACGCGACCGATGAAATCGGCGCCCAGAGGCTGCGCCTTGCCCTTGGTCTTGTCGAGCAAAAGGACTTTTCAAATCTGGTAATATCAACCTGTGTCCAGGCCCTTAACCAGCCGGTCCCACAGCCGGTTTCACTTAAGCAGTCCGGGCTTGAACTTACCGTAGGCGTCTCCATCGAGCCTGCCCTGGTGTCCAGCTGGCTCAGCGATAACGGTTTTGAGCATGTCGAGAAAATTGACCTGCCAGGCCAGTTCGCAGTACGCGGCGGAATTATTGACATATACGCACCAGTTACCACCGAAACGGTAAAGGGGTTCGACAAGCCAAGCGAGCGGGACTGTGAGGCGGTTCGGGTTGAGTTTTTCGGCGATGAAATTGAAAGCATCAGAAGAATAGATGTCGACACTCAGTTATCGCATGAGCAGATAGAAGCGGTCTGCGTTGTAGCGGCAGCGGCGCACGAAAGACTCGCCAATACCGAGCTTTTTATAAATCTTCTGCCAAGCGATACCATAATTTTTCTTGAAGAGCCCATTGAGACAGCGGAAGTTTCAAACGTCTTTCTTGACAGAACAGAAGACCCAAAAGGGCTTTACAGCTGGGAGAGTATCTACCGTGCGATGAACAGATTCTCGATTGTCGAGGTCAGCAGATTCGCATCCTCCTCAGCAGATAAAAGCATTACTGTCGATGTGGGAAGCTGTCAGGAGTTTGAAAATCAAAGCAGGACGGCTTTCAAGGGCCATAAGAACACCCTGGCAAGACTCGCACAGGAAAGTGAGCATAAGCAGGTTGTTCTTTTCTGTGACAGCACTGCCGAGATGGCACGTGTCAAGGAGCTGATGACTGATTTGGGAGCTTGCCAAAGCGAAAACTTCAAACTCGAAAGAGGATTCATCCGTCAGGGTTTCATAATCAATTCGCTCGATACGATCGTCATCTCTCACCATGAAATATTCGGTCAGTACGGCATAAGAAAGCGCATCAAGGCCATTCGGAGCGTATCGGTTGTCGAAAGCGCGTTCGACCTTAACAAGGGTGATTATATTGTGCATATATCCTACGGCATCGGCCGATTCAGGGGCCTGGAGATGATAACCAGTAAAGGCGCCCAGGAGGAATATCTCAAGCTCGAGTTTGCCGAGGATGTGATTATGCACGTACCTGTGAGGAACATATCCCTTGTGCAAAAGTATGTCGGCTCGATGGCCAAAAGGCCGAAGCTAAGCAGGATAGGCACTAAAAAATGGGAAAGACAAAAGGCAAAGGTCGCAAACGGCGTTAAGGAACTGGCAGCCGAGCTGCTTGATATACAGGCCAAAAGGCGAAAGCTCGGCGGGTTTGCATTTGGCGATGACAGCCTGTGGCAAAGCGAATTTGAGGAGCTGTTCCCATACCAGGAAACCCCCGACCAGACCAGGGCAAATTCAGAGATAAAGACTGACATGGCCGGTCCGGTGCCGATGGACAGACTGTTATGCGGTGATGTAGGTTACGGTAAAACAGAGCTTGCCATGAGAGCAGCTTTCAAAGCTGTCGAGGCGGGAAAGCAGGCAGCGGTACTTGTACCAACTACAGTGCTTTGCGTTCAGCACGGGAGAACTTTCGCAGAACGATTCGCTGATTTTCCGGTTACAATCGAGGTCCTTAACAGGTTCGTAACGGGCAAACGTGCCAAAGAGATTATAAGCAGGGCAAAACAGGGAAAGGTCGATATTCTCATAGGCACCCACAGGCTTTTGAGTAAGGATTTAGGATTCAGGGACCTGGGCCTGTTAATTATCGATGAGGAACAGCGGTTCGGTGTTGAGCACAAAGAAAAACTTAAACGGTTTCGTGTAAATGTAGATGTGCTTACCCTAACCGCTACGCCTATTCCCCGAACGCTGCACATGTCAATGCTGGGACTGCGTGATATAAGTTCGCTCCAGACCGCCCCGCTGGACAGACGAAGCATCGTAACCAGGGTCGCAAGGTTTGACAAAGACCTGATAAAACGTGCCGTCATGAGTGAGATCAACAGGGAAGGTCAGGTTTTCTTTGTTCACAACCGTGTCCAGTCCATAGAAAGGATGGCTCATCAGCTTAGCAAAATCATCAATGACAAAAAGATTACCATCGACATTGCCCACGGCCAGATGAGCAAGCGTCAGCTCGAAGATGCGATGCTCGGATTTGTAACGGGCAAAACAGATGTGCTCGTCTGCTCTGCGATAATAGAGTCCGGCCTGGACATTCCAAACGCAAATACCATGCTGATAAACGACGCTGACAGGTTCGGGCTCGCTCAGCTTCATCAGCTGCGGGGCAGGGTAGGCAGATACAAGCACCGCGCACATGCATATATGCTTATGCCCGCAGAAAGAAGCATAACTCCGGTCGGTGCAAAAAGGCTTAAGTCAATCGAGGAGTTTTCACAGCTGGGCAGCGGTTTCAAGATAGCTCTTCGTGACCTCGAGATACGAGGTGCCGGAAACATCCTCGGACCCGAACAGAGCGGTCATATTAACACCGTCGGCTATGAACTTTACTGTAAACTGCTCTCACAGGCGGTAAAGAACCTCAAAGATGAACCTGTCGAAGAAGAACCTTTGACGGTGATTAGTCTCGGCTTTTCTCTGTACATCCCGAAAAGCTACATCGCTTCGGACAGGGGCAGGATGGACGTTTACAGATCTGTCGCCAGGTGCAGAAGCGCAGACGACCTGCAAAAACTCTCAGAGGAGCTCAAGGACAGGTACGGGCCCTCACCGGCTGAGGTTGCAAAACTGCTGGACGTAACTGAAATCCGCATCGCTGCAACGAAATGGGGTATCAAAAGTATTTTCGTTCAGGATAATGATGTCATATTCACTTTCGAGGATGACAAATGCGTAAATGATATCTTCGCCAGGGCGCCGGGCAAGATAAGCATACCCGATCCGAAAACGGTATATATGCGGCTTGAGGACAGATATTTCGAGCAGAGTACATTTCTGGCGGTTTTGAGAAGACTGCTGAGAACAAAAAAATAGCTTTCTGAGCCAAAATGAATTATAATAGCGACCGCTGAAATAATCGACTCCTGTGGTTTAGCCCGGACATCGATGCTAAGTAACTTTTTTTAGGGCAGACAGTATAACAGGCTCTGTGATTATTATGGAATTCTGATAGAGTATGAATATAATGGTTTTGATTGCAGGGAAACTAAGGTAATTGTTTTTCAACGGCAAAAATAAATTTTACTGGTGGACTGAATTATCACCGGTCCCGCGGATTATTGTTCAAAGAAAGAGATGCTAATGCGTAGAATTATGATGAGAGTGTTTAACGGTTGTTTTTGCGGTTTAATGCTATTCTATATCGGCTGCGGACAAAATCAGAAGGGCCGATTCAGTGAAGAACAGATGAGCAGCATACCACTTGCCAAAAGGAACAGGCTTCCTGAGGCGACAGGCGGCCTTGTTCTTAGCGTAAGCGACCAGACAATAACCGCAAATGAAATTATCAGGCCCCAGCGGGATAAATTTGAACAGGTCGCAAAGGGCAGAAGCTATCAGCAGTTCCGCAGGCTCGTTCGTCCTGCAATATCAAAGGCGGTATCAAACAAGGTCGCTGATATTCTGCTCTACGAAAAGGCAAGGGAAACCGCACCTGAGAACATAGACGAAGCGGTTGATAAAGCGGTGGAGATGGAAGTCAACCGTTTTGTAGCACAGTATCACGGCAATTATGCCCAGGCCCAGCGTGCGATAGAGGATATGGGCTACGACTGGTCGACCTTCCGCGAATATCAGAGAAAGTTTCTTATGACACAGTCTTATGTAGCCAAGACGATGGACGAGGAAATGCCGGTCTCGCACCAGGAAGTCCTTGACTATTATGACAAGGTAAAGGACCAGCGGTTCGTGTGGGACTCTACGCTGAAATTCAGCCTTATAGATATTGTACCCGATAAACTTGCCGTAGCTTCCAACGACACAGTCGACAAACAGAAAGCGGCTATGCAGGTTGCCGGGGACCTGGTCGCCAGAATACGAAAAGGCGAGGACTTTGCTGATATCGCAAGGCAGTACTCACACGGTCACCGTTCGATTATGGGCGGACAGTGGGGAGAAGTTACTGCAGGTTCGCTGGCAAGTCCATACGACATCATAGAAAAAGAAGCCATGAATATGAACCCGGGCCAGGTAAGCGACCCGATTGAAACCCAAGGACACATATTCATAGTAAAGCTTCATGAAAAACGCCGCGGCGGCATAGAGAAGTTTGAGAAGGTTCAGCCTCAGCTCGAAGCGGAGTTGAAATTTCAGCGTAAAAGAGAAAAATGGGAAAACATGGTAACTGAGCTTATAGACCAGGCGAACATTGAGGACCTTGAAGGTTTTATCGAGTTTTGCACCCGCCAGGCTTACACCAGTTACAATTAATAAAGGATAAAGATTGTCAAACGAAGTTTGTGTTGTTAATGGAATAGACCTTGTGGATTTTGGCCGAATCGAGGAAATGATAAATAAGCACGGCCAAAGATTTCTTGACCGGATTTTTACCGCACGTGAACAAAGAGATGCCGATTCTGTTAAAAACCGTATCGAAAAGCTTTCGGGCAGATTTGCCTCCAAAGAGGCTGTGCTGAAGCTTCTGGGTACCGGCTGGAGAGGTAAAATCGCATGGACGGATATCGAGGTCGTAAACGACAGCATGGGCAGACCTGAAGTTAATCTGGAAGGTGAGGTAAAGCGCATAGCCGACAAGATGGGTATCGGGCAGATAAGCCTTAGCATTACCCATACATCGAATTTCGCGATAGCTTCGGCTGCTGCGCTGACACGAAAATGAACAGCGGCGACTTTGATGTTATCGTAATAGGTGCAGGACATGCCGGGGCCGAGGCCGCTTACGCTGCCGCGAAAATGGGCGCAAAGTGCGCACTTATTACCATAAGCGCAGAATCCATAGCACGCCCAAGCTGCAATCCTGCCATAGGCGGTATCGCCAAGGGCCAGATAGTCCGGGAAATCGACGCACTGGGCGGTCTCATGGGCCTGGCAGCCGACAGCTGCGGCATACAGTTCCGCCTTTTGAACAGGTCAAAAGGTCCTGCGGTAAGATCGCCGAGAGCGCAGATAGACAAACATCTTTACAGCGGATTTATACGTGAAAAGCTCGAATCTGCCGAGGGGCTGAGCATTATTGAAAACACGGCTGCAAGGCTGCTCACACAGAACGGACAAATCCGCGGGGTTGAATGTGAGGACGGAGCGATTTACAGTTGCCGGGCGGTTGTCGTTACCACCGGCACATTTCTGCGGGGCCTTATGCACATCGGCACTGAGCAGAAACAGGGTGGCAGGCTCGGCGAAAAAGCAAGCGTCAGACTAAGCCAAAGCCTTGAACAGCTGGGTATCAAACTTAAAAGGCTAAAGACCGGCACACCTGTTCGGCTCGCTGGCGACAGCATTGATTATGACAAAACCGAAAGACAGGACGGCGACTGTGAGCCTTTCCCTTTTTCATTCATGACTGACGCAATCGATGTTGAACAGCTGCCCTGCTGGATAACTTATACCAATGAAAAAGTACATGAGCTTTTGCGTGCGAACCTCAGCAGAGCCCCCCTTTTCAGCGGACAGATACAATCTGAGGGTCCAAGATACTGTCCAAGCATAGAAACCAAGATTTTCCGCTTTGCTGACAAAAACCGCCACCAGGTTTTTCTCGAACCAGAATGCAGATCCGGTAAGAGCATTTACGCAAACGGCATAAGCACCTCGGTACCGAAAGATGTTCAGGAGCAGATGCTGAAACTTATACCGGGTACCGAAAATGCAAGAATACTTCATTACGCCTACGCAATTGAGTATGATTACAGCCCGCCTCATCAGCTAAAGCTTAATCTTGAGACCCGAAAGGTTGACGGGCTTTTTCTGGCAGGTCAGATAAACGGTACAAGCGGTTACGAAGAGGCAGCCGCCCAGGGCCTGATCGCAGGGATAAACGCTGTTTTGAAACTTTCAAAAAACGAACCCGTAGCCATAAAGCGAAACGAAGGTTACATCGGCGTATTAATTGATGACCTTTTGACACGTGAAATAACAGAACCCTACCGGATGTTCACTTCCAGAGCCGAGTACAGGTTAAGCCTCCGGGCTGACAATGCTGACGAAAGGCTTACCTCGCTGGGCAGGAAAATCGGTCTGGTCGACAATAACAGATGGAACAGGTTTGAGCAAAAACGTACCGCAAAGGAGAAACTGCGCAAGTACCTTAAGCAAACCACTGTTTCAGGTAACACTTTGTGGAAGCTCTTAAAGAGGCCAAACTTTGACAGTGCCGAACTTTTTAAAGAAGACTCCACGATTGCAGGATTCAACAAGGAAGCAGTTGAAGCGGTTTTTATAGAAGCAAAATACGAGGGCTACCTTTTAAGGCAGGAAAAGCAGGTGGCAGGTTTTGCCAATCTTGAAAAAGCTAAGATTCCTGCTGACATTGATTATGACAATGTGCCGCACCTTCGCGCCGAGGCAAAGGAAGCCCTTAACCGTTACCGCCCTGCCAATCTTGGCCAGGCCGGAAGAATAGGCGGCATAACCCCGGCCGACATTACCGTAATAGCGGTGCATCTTAGAAAAAGCAAACCCCGATTATAGGACCTGCTTCGCATTAGGTAGTTATGTGCCTGAAATTAATATTATAGGTCTTAAATTTTGTTGACCTGAAATAATGTCATTTCAAGCCCCTTAGCCCCTTTTTTATCAGCAATATATATTATTGCATTTTTTGAATGGACAATTCCCTGTGTAAAAAACATAAAACTTTTCAAGCGTTTAACCTAAAGGCTTTTAT
>CAZAYB010000019.1:380-22702 GCA_964489215.1 uncultured Pirellulales bacterium | reverse complement strand
GCTTAGTAAATTTCATAAGAAGAAGGATTATCAGATAGTTGTTCCTCTTGAGCTATTGCGTCAGGCGGCCAGGACGAAGCGTATATTTAATATTGTTCTTGGTTCGATAGCAGCGATATCTCTTCTTGTTGGCGGTATTGGTATTATGAATATAATGCTTGCGACGGTTAGTGAGCGGACTCGTGAGATAGGAGTTCGCCGGGCTCTTGGTGCCAAGAAGATTGATATTGTTTTTCAGTTTCTTTCGGAGACGGTACTGCTTACTTTTCTGGGGGGTATTCTTGGTATAGGGCTTGGTCTTTTGATTCCTGTTGCGGTGACTATGCTTGGTGATATGCCTACTGTTATAACGCCTTTTTCTCTTTTTCTTTCTTTTAGTATATCCGGAGCAGTTGGTGTTACATTTGGGATGTATCCTGCTTATCGGGCGGCTAATATGGATCCGATCGAGTCATTGCGGCATGAGTAGATTTGTGTTTGTTTTGGGTGTTTGATTTATTGGGGCGGTTCTGCTATAATAGCATTTTTGTGTCAGATCGATTTGTGTTTAAGGCAGCGTTAAGGTTAGTAGTTGAGCTTTTTTAATTTGAAATGTTTAATGGGCGGGGAGAATGTGCTATGAGCGGAAAAATTACGATTGATAAATCTTTGCTGGTGTGTGAGCCTTTTGGGGTAGCTTTTGATTATGATCGGCCGGTGCTTGGAGTTGGTGCGGAGCTTAAGAGTTCGGTTTGTCTGATTGACAGTGGTGTCGCTTATGTATCCAAGGCGGTTGATGATCTTCGTGATTCTGATAATTACCGAAATTTTCTAAGTATTGTTGATGTTTTTGTTCGTCAGCTTGACAGGGATAAAGGTGTTGTGGCTTATGATATGCATCCGGATTATGCTGCGAGCCGATATGCTTTGTCGCTTGGTATGGAAAGTTACGGTGTTGGCCATCATCATGCTCATATTGCGGCTTGTATGGCTGAAAGCGGAGTTTATTCTTCTGTTACAGGTATAGCAGCGGATGGCACGGGGTTTGGTGAGGACAGGGCGATATGGGGAGGCGAGGTTTTGAATACAGATATAAGCGATTGTGAGCGTGCGGGCCATTTTCGTTATTTTCGTCTTTTTGGGGGGGATAAGGCGGCTATTGAGACGTGGAGGCCTTTTGCAGGATTGCTTTTTGAGATATATGGTGAGGATTGGCAGGAGAGCTTTGGAGAGTTTTTTGCTGGTTTGGAAGGTGTTTCTTTGAATGCTGCGAATTCTTCTTTTGGGTCCGGCAGGTCTGTTATGACTTCCAGTACGGGCAGGCTGTTTGACGCAGGTGCGTATTTGTGCGGTATATGCGAGAGTAATTATGAGCCTGCTGCAGCTCCGATAGCTCTTGAGGGTGCGGCATTGGAAAGCAGTGATGATGATGTTGTTTATAATTACAGTGTTTTGGAAGATGATGGGGGGATTTTAATAATGGACTGGGAGGGTTTGGTCAGGGATATGATTTCGGAAGTGAAACGTGGGGTTGATAAAAAAGTAATTGCAAGGGGTTTTCATAATACTTTAGCGAGTATGATGGCAGATTGTGCTAAAAAGGCAGCCAAAAGAGCAGGTAATGATCGGGTTTTGCTTAGCGGGGGATGTTTTCTGAACAAAATACTTACTGATAAGGTATCAAAACTGTTGATAAAAGAAGGTTTTGAAGTTATAAGTCATCGTAAGCTATTGCCCGGGGACAACTGTGTTTGTTTAGGGCAGGCTGTAATCGTATTGAAGAAACTGATTGAGGGCAAAATCTGATGTGTCTTGCGGTACCGGGTAAATTAGTACAGGTAAAAGAGATAGACGACAGTGCGACAGGGCGAGTGGGTACTGTTGATTTTAACGGCAGCAATGTTGAGGTAAGTCTTGCTATGGTTCCTGAATCGGGAGTTGGGGACTATCTACTTGTTCATGCAGGTTATGCTTTGCAGGTTCTCGATGAGGATGAAGCTCGAGAGACCTGGGATTATCTTTCAGAGGCAGGCATTGAGGTTTCTCCTTCTACAGACAGGACAGATGAGTCTTTGGATTTGGAGAATGGATGAACAGGAAGTTGATCAGAGAGCTTGCCGATGAGATTCATGGAGTTTGCGGTGATAAATCATGGTCGGTAATGGAGGTTTGCGGTACTCATACAGTTTCGCTAATGCGAATGGGTATTAAGAGTCTTTTGCCTGGTGGTCTTAGGCTGATAAGCGGGCCTGGGTGTCCGGTTTGTGTAACCAGTTCCGGTTATATAGAGACAAGCTGTGAGCTTGGTCTTAATCAGGATGTTATTATATGTACTTACGGAGATATGGTTCGTGTTCCCGGCAGGGGGGGTTCTCTTGCTGAATTTCGTGGTGAGGGTGCGGATGTTCGAGTAGTTTATTGTGCCCGTGAGGCATTGAAGACAGCAGAGCAGAACAGAGATAAGGATATAGTTTTTTTGGCGGTTGGTTTTGAGACTACCGCTCCTTCGACTGCAGCGGCAGTACTTGAGGCGAAGAACAGAGGTATAGATAATTTTTATATTCTTGCAGCTCATAAGCTTGTAATTCCGGCTATGGAGGCTTTGCTTAGTACCGGCGAGGTCGGCATCGACGGCTTTATGTGTCCCGGTCATGTGAGTATTGTTATCGGTGCAGATGCTTACAAGGTTATAACCGAGCAGTTTGCCAAGCCCTGTGTTGTTACAGGTTTTGAGGCGGCTTGTATGCTCAGGGGTATATTATCGATAGTTAATCAGCTTAATGAAGGTGAGGCTTATGTTGACAATGTTTACGGTGCAGCAGTTAAGGATGAGGGTAATAAGGTTGCGGCTGAGATGACCGAGAAGGTTTTTGAGGTTTGTGATTCAGTTTGGCGGGCTATGGGTGTAATCGGCAAGAGCGGACTTGAGCTGCGGGATGAATATAAAGGGTTTGACGCGAGGGCGAAGTTCGGTGTAGAATTTGGTGCCGATTATGAGCCTGCTGGCTGTCGGTGCGGTGAGGTTATCCAGGGTAAAGTTGAGCCTGATAAGTGTGAGCTTTTTGGGAAGGTTTGCAAGCCGAGCAGTCCAGTGGGTCCTTGTATGGTTTCCAGTGAGGGTACGTGTTCTGCGTGGTTTAAGTATGGTCACTGGCGGGGGGGGGAGTTTTAGATGCCGAAGAAGGAGGAAAAGGTTATAATGGCTCATGGCGGGGGTGGTCAGATGATGGGTCAGCTGTTAAAGGACCATGTTTTTTCTAAGCTTAGCAACGAGTATCTGGACCGGCAAACTGACAGTGCGGTTTTTGAGTGTGGCGGCAGCAAGTTTTGTATGACGACAGACGGTTTTGTTGTGGTTCCGCTTGAGTTTGGCGGGGGTGATATAGGCAGGCTTGCGGTTTGCGGTACGGTCAACGACCTTAGTGTTATGGGAGCCAGGCCGATAATGCTGAGTCTGGGTTTGATTATTGAGGAAGGTCTTTCGATGTCGATGCTTGATAAGATAATGGAATCGGTATCTGAGACAGCCAGGGAAGCTGGAGTTGTGATTGGTACTGGAGATACTAAGGTTGTAGAGCGTTCCAGGGGGGACGGTATAACGATAACGACGGCGGGTATTGGTTTGATAGATTGCGGCTGCAATATAGATTATGGGCGAGTAGAGGCAGGTGATGTGTTAATAGTTACAGGTAATATCGCAGATCACGGTTTGGCGGTTATGGCAGCGCGTGAGGGTCTTGGTGTAGAGACGAGTGTTAAAAGTGACGCGGCTCCATTGAACGGTTTGACGGGCAGTCTGATTGAGGCGGGGTGTGATATTAAATTTATGCGTGATCCTACCCGCGGGGGGGTTGCGACGGTTTTTGCAGACCTTTCAGAAATGACAGGTTTGTCGGTAGAGATCTGGGAGGAGCGGGTTCCTGTTTCGCCAGAGAGTTTTAATCTTTGTGAGCTTCTGGGTCTTGATCCTTTGACGGTTGCCAATGAGGGCAAGATTGTGATGGCGGTATCCAGGGATGAAAGCGAGAAGGTATTGGAGGTTTGCAGAAGTCACAAATACGGCAGGGATGCGGCGGTTGTCGGCAGGTTTACGGATTCGAAGCCAGTTTTGGTTGAGCTTTTGACGAAGGCGGGGGGCAAGCGGATAGTTCAAAGGCCTTATGGTGAACAGCTTCCGAGGATATGTTAGGATTACAGAGCGGTTATGCATGAGTTTTCAATTGCAGATGAATTGCTGAATCAGGTTTTGAGTGTTGCAGCGCAGAACGGCGCAGAGTCTGTGCGTGAGGTTATTCTTGAAGTGGGCAAGCTTAGGCTTATAATACCGGATGTAATGCAAAACGCTTGGGAGGGGGTAACCAAAGATACGATAGCGGAGGGTTCGAAGCTTGTGATGGAGGAGGTCGAGCCTTTGGGAAAGTGCAACAGGTGCGGCAGGGAATTTTCAGTTGAGTTTGACAGTTATATTTGTCCTGCTTGCGAGGTTGCTGATTGTGAGGTTGTAAGGGGTAATGATATAATATTGCAGTCACTGGTGATGGACCAGGATGACGAAGACAAGCAAGATTAGAATGTCAGTAATTAATTTTGGGAGAATTTAAATGAAGGTTAAGGCGGTAAAGCATATTCTCGAGGCGAATGATGAGGCAGCAATTAAGAACCGTAAGCGTCTTACGGATGCGGGTGTGTTGGGAGTAAATTTTATAAGCTCTCCCGGCAGCGGCAAGACGACACTTCTGGAGAAGACGATCCCTGCTTTGGGAGACAGCAAGGTTGGTGTAATTGTAGGCGATCTTCAGACAGCGCGAGACGCTGAGAGGGTTTCTGGTATGGCGGTGGAATCTGTGCAGATAAATACGGGTCTTTCGTGCCATCTTTATGCCAATCAGATATCGGAGGCTCTCGATGAGTTTGATCTTAAGGACTTGGATTATCTTTTTATTGAGAATGTCGGCAATATGGTTTGTCCGGGTGAGTTTGATCTTGGGGAGAATGTAAAGGTTATTTTGTACAGTTTTCCTGAAGGTGATGACAAGGTTGCGAAATATCCGACGATATTCAAGGTTGCTGATATAGTTCTTATGACAAAGTCAGATATTAAGGAACATTGCAGTTTTGATATGAGTAGAATAAATGGAGACCTTAAAAAGCTTAACGAGAATGTGAAGGTTCTTGAGATTTCAAGCCAAAGGGGTTCAAATATGTCAGATTGGATAGACTGGCTTGAGAGTCAGCGTGTTGAGCGGGTTGGGAAAGCTGCGCGTTTTGTAAGTGAATGATGCTAATTGCGATAGAGTTTTGTTTTAAAAATTTCTTATCACAAAATTATGGTATATAGCTAAAGTGCATGTATTTGTGAAAAATTGATAAAAAAGTTTTGCTGTTTATGTGAATATTTATATAATCAGATTTGTAAATCACCGTTTAAGTAGACGGTTTTGGAGTCAATTCTGCAGCATTTGCTGGAGAAATACCTGATTAAGGGCAGATGACGGCCTTTTGCAGCCTTTACCGTAGGTGGTTTTTTTGTCAGGATTTTTTGAAAAATAATATAAACTTAGTGGGATTATGTTATGGTAGAGACAGCGCAAGTAAGAGAGATATGTCAAAAGTACGGCGGCGATCCGAACAGAATGATGGATATCTGCTGTGATGTTCAGGAGCAGTTTGGTTATGTTCCTTCAGAAGCGATGGATGAGATTGCCAAAGCCTGTTCGACACATCGAGTAGAGGTTGAAAGTCTTGTTACATTTTACAGTTTCCTTTCAAAAGAGCCCAAGGGTAAGATAGTTATCAGGCTTTGTAATGACATAATCGACCGTATGAGCGGCTCAGATGCAGTTGTTAAGGCTTTTGAGAATGAGCTTGGCATAAAGGTCGGTGAGACTACATCTGATGGTCTTATTACGCTTGAGGAGACTCCCTGTATTGGCCTTTGTGATCAGGCACCAGCTGGGCTGGTTAATGATGTGCCAGTTACTTATCTATCCAGCGATAAGGCCCGTGAGATAGTTAAGACTCTTAAGGAGACGAAGGATCCTAAGAAGCTTGTTCATCGAATCGGGGACGGCAATAACGCCAATGAGCTTGTTAAGTCTATGGTTCATAATAATATACGTAAGAAGGGTGCTGTGATATTTGCTGATCAGAATCTCGGAGCAGGTCTTAAGAATGCCCTTGCAATGAGTCCGGTAGAGGTTATTACTGAGGTCAAGGCTGCTCGGCTTCGAGGCCGAGGTGGAGCAGGTTTCCCGACAGGTATGAAATGGGAATTTACGAGGGGAGCCAAGGGCGATAAGAAGTATGTACTTTGCAATGCAGATGAGGGAGAGCCTGGTACTTTTAAGGACCGGGCGATTTTGACTGAGCGGGCGGATCTTATGATTGAGGGTATGACTATTGGCGGTTACGCGATAGGAGCAGATGAGGGGATAATATATCTCAGGGGTGAATACGCTTATCTTAAGTCTTTTCTTGAGGATGTTATACAGAAGCGCAAGGATAAAGGTTTGCTCGGTAAGGATATTTCGGGCAAGAGCGGATTTAATTTTGATGTTCGTATCCAGATGGGTGCGGGTGCTTATATATGCGGTGAGGAGACTTCTTTAATCAGTTCCTGCGAAGGTCAGCGGGGTGATCCTAAGAATCGTCCTCCTTTCCCGGCTCAGAAGGGTTATCTTGGCAAGCCATCGACAGTTAATAATGTTGAGACTTTCTGCTGTGTAAGCAGGATAATGGAGAAGGGTGCTGCGTGGTTTGCAGAGCTTGGTTCCAAGGGCAGTCCCAGTACGAAGCTTTTGAGTGTCAGCGGTGATTGCCAGAGTCCGGGTATTTATGAGCATCCATTCGGTATTACAGTACGTGAGCTTTTGAAAGAGGTTGGAGCTGAGAATGCCAAGGCGGTCCAGATTGGCGGTCCGAGCGGCCAGATGATTGGTCCTGATGAGTATGACCGTATTATTTGCTATGATGACCTTGCTACTGGGGGTTCTGTGATGGTATTCGGTCCTGACAGGGATCTTCTTGAGGTTGTTGATTATTTTATGGACTTCTTTGTGGAGGAAAGCTGCGGATATTGCACTCCTTGCAGAGTAGGTAACGTTCTTTTGAAGGAGAGACTTGAGAGGATTATTGACGGCAGGGGTGTTAAGGATGATCTGAGGTATCTTCAGGAGCTTGGCAATACAATTGTTGCGGCAAGCAGGTGCGGCCTTGGTCAGACTTCCCCGAACCCGATCCTTACGACATTGAAGAACTTCCGGTCCGAATATGAGAGCAGGGTTAAGGATGAGGAACTTACTCAGCTTTCTTTCGATATTAAAGAAGCGATAGGTACTGCTTCTCAGATAGCCGGTAGAGAAAGCGAGATATATAAATAACCATAATATTAACTCGGAGACGGTATAATTATGAGTGATAAGATAACATTTACAATCGACGGACAGGAAGTACAGGCAGATCCAGGTCAGACGATATTGAAAGCTGCTGAGGCTGCGGGTATTTATATTCCGCATCTTTGTGCCTTCAATGATCTTGAGCCTTATGGCAGTTGTCGTGTTTGTACGGTTAAGGTTAACGGCCGGTTTCAGGCTGCATGTACCCAGCCGGCGTCACCTGGGGCGGTTGTGGAGAATGAGACTGAGGAGATAAAGGAGATTCGCAAGCAGATTGTCGAGATGCTTTTTGTGGAGGGTAATCATTACTGTATGTTCTGTGAGAAGAGCGGCAATTGTGAATTGCAGGCATTGGCTTACCGTTTTGGTATAGCAGCCCCGCGTTATCCATATATGTATCCTGACCGTGAAGTTGACGCAACTCATCCTGAGGTTATTGTCGACAGGAACAGGTGTGTTCTTTGTGCCAGATGTGTTCGGGCTTCCAAGCAGGAAGACGGCAAGGATGTTTTTGGTTTTGTGGGCAGGGGCCCTGAGAAGAAACTTGCAGTTGATGCAGAAGCAGCTCTTGCAGATACAGATCTTAAGGTTACTGACAAGGCAGTTGAGGTATGTCCAGTAGGGTGTTTAATGAAGAAGCGTCAGGGATATAATGTTCCTATTGGAAAACGAGAATACGACCATAAGCCGATTGGTCATAAGATAGAAGAAAAGAATAAGTAAACTTTTAGAAGGATATAAAATGGCAGATCAAAAACCAAAGGTAGCAACGGCGTCTCTGGCAGGTTGTTTCGGTTGTCATATGTCGCTGCTTGATATTGATGACAGGATTTTGAAGCTTATTGAACTTGTTGAGTTTAACAAGTCACCGGTTGACGATATCAAGACTTTTACAGAGCGATGTGCGGTAGGTCTAATAGAGGGCGGCTGCTGTAACGAGGAGAATGTTCACAACCTTCAGGATTTCCGTAAGAACTGCGATATTCTTATAAGTGTTGGCGATTGTGCAACGATGGGCGGTATACCTGCGATGCGTAATACGATACCCCTTAATGAGTGTCTGGATGAGGCTTATAAGGATGGTCCTACGGTTTATAATCCCGGCGGAGTGATTCCGAACGACCCGGAACTTCCGTTATTATTGAACAAAGTCTATCCATGTCACGAAGTAGTTAAGATAGATTATCATTTGCCTGGCTGTCCGCCGAGTGCGGATACGCTTTGGGAGGCGCTTGTTGCGCTTCTTAGCGATAAGCCGGTGGATTTGCCTTACGAACTGATCAAATACGATTGAGAAACGGAGTATAAAATGGATACAAAGGGCTTAAAGAGAGTAGTGATTGAGCCGGTAACCCGTGTAGAAGGTCATGGTAAGGTAAGCCTTCTTCTCGATGAGAATAAAAAGGTTAAGCAGGCTCGCTTGCATATTGTGGAATTCAGGGGTTTTGAACGATTTATTCAGGGCAGGCCTTACTGGGAGGTTCCTGTTCTTGTTCAGCGTCTTTGCGGTATATGTCCGGTTAGCCATCATCTTGCAGCAGCTAAAGCGATGGACCGTATTGTCGGGGGAGAGAATCTTACTCCTACAGCAGAGAAGATGCGTCGCCTTATGCATTATGGTCAGATGTTTCAGTCACATGCGCTTCACTTTTTCCATCTTGTCAGTCCAGACCTTTTGTTTGGTTTTGACGCTGACCCTGCGATAAGGAACGTTATTGGCGTTGCACAGAAGTATCCTGATCTTGCAGTACAGGGAGTTATGATGCGGAAGTACGGTCAGGAACTTATTAAGGCTACCGCAGGTAAGAAGATTCATGGTACCGGCGCGATACCGGGCGGAATCAACAAGAATCTGTCCATAGAAGAACGTGACGGTTTCCTTAAGGATATTGACCAGATGACCGAGTGGTCTCGCGGTGCCCTTAAGATAGCTAAAGATTATACAGAAGAGCATCTTGATAAGCTGAAGGATTTCGGTTCATTTGAGTCAAGTCATCTTTCGATAGTCCGTTCTGACGGGGCGATGGACCTTTATGACGGTAATCTTCGTGCTATAGACCATGAGGGTAATAAGCTTTTTGACCAGGTTGATAACCAGGATTATAATGACTATATTGCAGAAGAGGTCAAAAGCTGGTCCTATATGAAGTTTCCATTTATTAAAGAGATCGGTCCTGAAAATGGTTGGTACCGTGTTGGGCCATTGGCTCGTGTTAATACGTGCGATTATATTGATACGCCGGAGGCAGAAGATGCCCGTAAGGAGTTTATGGCAGTTACTGACGGTAAGCCGAATAATATTTCGATGGCATATCACTGGACGAGGATGATAGAGGTTCTTCATTCTATCGAGAAGATTCGTGAGCTTTTGAACGATTCTGATTTGCAGGGAACAGATTTAGTTACCAAGGGCGACCGCAGGGAAGAGGCAGTTGGAATAATTGAAGCTCCCCGCGGTACATTGATTCATCATTACAAGGTTGATGATAAGGATCAGGTGACTATGGGTAATCTTATTGTTTCTACAACGCATAATAATGAGCCTATGAACAGAGCAGTTCAGGGAGTTGCGAACGAATATCTTCAGGATGTAGAGATAACAGAAGGATTGCTTAATCATGTAGAGGTTGCAATTCGTGCATATGATCCCTGTCTTTCCTGTGCAACTCACGCGATGGGCAAGATGCCTCTTGTAGTAGAGCTTTTCGATCATGATGGTAAACTACTGGATAAGAAGAGCAAATAGTATATATGACAGAAGGGATGCATCGTGTTTTGGTAATAGGTTACGGCAATCCAGGTCGGCTTGACGATGGTTTGGGTCCTGCTTTGGCCAGGGCGGTAGAACAAATGGATATTGCCGGTGTCAGTGTTGACAGTGATTATCAGCTTACTGTAGAAGATGCCAGTTCTGTGAGCGAGCATGATGTAGTGATATTCGCAGATGCCAGTGTTAACGGAGCTGAGCCTTATTTTTTTGAGCGTGTTTTGCCGGACGATGAGTTCAGTTTCAGTTCTCACAGTGTAGAGCCTGGTTCGGTATTGACTTTGGCTGGTAAGCTGTTCGGCAAGCGTCCAGATGGTTATGCACTTGGAATCAGAGGTTACGATTATAATGAGTTTGGCGAGCGTCTTAGCGAAAAGGCAGGTATTAATCTTAAAGAAGCGATAACATTTATTGAAAAGCTGCTGCGGAGCGGAGAATTCGAAAAAGCAGCGGGCAAATGAATTTAAGATATTCAGAAAGTGGAGAAGAAAATGCAGGATGGTAAGCATGTTATATTGGTAGTTGATGATGATCCGGATATTATTGAAGCATTAGAGCTTGTTCTGGATGCAAATGGTTATGCAGTTGTTAAGGCATCAAGCGGAGAAGAGGGATTGCAGGTTTATAAGAGCAATGAACCAGATTTTGTTATAGTTGATCTTATGATGGAGCAGGTAGATGCCGGTCGTCAGTTTGTAAAGGAGCTGAAGCTTTTGGGTAACAAGGTCCCTGTTTATATGCTGACCAGTGTTGGTGATCAGTTTAGTCAGACGGTAGATTCGACGGAGCTTGGAATTGACGGTATATTTCAAAAGCCGGTCAATAATGAGAATCTTCTTAAGATTATCAAGACTAAGCTTGAAAATTAGTACTATTTTGTAAATTTAGGGCAGTGTCATTCGGCACTGCTTTTTTTATGCGCTTTTGGGGATGAATTTAGAGTATGTCAAGAAATGCTCTAAAAGCTTATTGCAGATTTTTAATATTTGTTCTATAATTGCTATTTGTAAACAATTTTTTTGACTTCAGAGGTTTAAGGATTTATGCCGGACCTTCCAACGGATCCAATCAAGTTTGCGGCAGTAGTTGCACATCAGCTTAAGTCTCCGGTTTCAGCGGTAAGTACGATACTCAAGACAATGCTTGGAGGCTTTACCGGTCCTGTAACAGCACAGCAGAAGTCTATGCTGGAGAAGGCGATATTGCGCTGTGATGACGCGATACTTACGAGTCAGCGTCTTATGGCGATATCCAAGGCGATGGATAACCCTGAAAGTTTTGACGGTGTTTGCGAGATTTCTAAGATAATCCGTCAGGCTAAGCTTAAGTTTAGTGATAAGGCGCGCGAGAACGATATAACAATAGAAAGCGAAGTTGAAATTGATCCTTTTATGGTTCGCGGTTATGAACCTGGATTAACAGAGGTTGTTGAGGAGCTTATCAACAATGCTCTGAAATATACACCGGATCATGGTACGATACGTGTGAGTGCTACTGTTGATTCTCATGTTAATATGGCTCGAGTCAGTGTTTCTGATTCTGGGCCGGGAGTTCCGGAAGAGGACCGCGAAAAAGTTTTTCAGCCGTTTTTCAGGACCACAGCAGCGAGGTCGAGTACTCGTCCGGGTACTGGTATTGGGCTTTCATTTGTTCAGGCGATGGTTCAGGCGGCTTCAGGTAATATAGATCTTACGAGGAGTACGGAACTTGGGGGAGCGAAGTTTACAGTTAATCTTCCATACAGGGGTGAGTATAAGGTTGGCCAGGGAGGCGATCACATGAAAGATGCGATGAAGGTTATAATAGTAGGGGGAGTTGCGGCAGGTCCTAAGGTTGCAGCGAAGATATGCAGGCTTGATCCAGATGCTCAGGTAACAATAATCGAGCGCGGCAAGCTTATGTCCTATGCCGGGTGCGGTCTTCCTTATTATATATCAGGAGTTGTTGACGATCAGAAGAAGCTTATGAGCACTCCTGTTGGTGAAGTTCGGGATCCTGTTTTTTTTCAGCGAGTTAAAAATATACGAGTGATGAACCAGACCGAGGCAGTTGATGTTGACCGTGAGAATAAGCGAGTTAAGGTTTCGGAGGCATTTTCCGGTAAGACCGAATGGTATGATTATGATAAGCTTGTTCTTGCGACGGGTGCGGAGCCGGTGATTCCGGATATTTCCGGCATCAATCTTGGTAATGTTTTTACTCTTCATGGTGTAAGTGACGCAGAGGGTATCAAGTCTCGTCTTGAACAAAAAAGTGCGCGTGATGTTGTAATAGTTGGCGGTGGTTTGATAGGAATCGAGATAACTGAGGCTCTTGCTCAGCGAGGTTGCCGAGTTACGATAGTTGAGTTGAAGGATCAGATTCTTCCGATGATGGACTGGGAGATAGCCCGTTTGTTTGAGCGGAATATGGAGTCTCACGGCGTGAAGGTTTTGACGAATACTAAAGTTGAGGGTCTTGAGGGAGATGGTGAGGTCAAGAGGGTTGTTACAGATAAGGGGACATTGACGGCGGATATGGTTATTATAGCTGCAGGTCTTAAGCCTAACACCTCTCTTGCGGTTGGTGCAGGTCTTGAAATAGGTGAGACTGGTGGTATTAAGGTTGATAAGTTTATGAAGACCAGTGATGATGATATTTACTGTGCCGGTGACTGTGTAGAAAATGTTGGTTTGATAACCCAAAAGCCTGCTTATATTCCTTTGGGTTCTACGGCTAATAAGCAGGGCCGAACTGTTGCTATAAATATTTGCGGCGGTTCAGAGCAGTTTCCAGGAGTGCTCTCGACGATTATCTGTAAAGTATTTGATTACTGTATCGGCAAGACCGGACTTACTGAAAATGATGCCAGGAGCCTTGGTTATGAAGTTGTTACAGTTCTTTGTCCTGGTCCGGACAGGGAGCATTTTGCACCTGGTGCTAAGACTTTGATGCTGAAGCTTATTGTTGATAAGAATTCTCGTCGGCTGCTGGGTATTCAGACGACCGGGGCGGGTAACGGTGATAAGCGTCTGGATGTAGGAGTGATGGCGATAACAGCTAAGATGACAGTAGACCAGCTTGCACAGGCAGATCTTTCTTATTCACCGCCTTTTTCTCCGGTTATGGATAATATTGCTACGGCGTCTAATGTTGCAAGGAACAAGCTCGACGGTTTGATGGTCGGAATAAGTCCGATGGAGGTTCATGAAAAGCTTGTACGCAAGGAAGATGTGGTTTTACTTGATGTTCGTACACAGCCTGAGTATCGCAAGTATCGTTTGTCTGGTTCGAGGCTGATACCGCTTAATTCACTTCGTGCTCAGCTCGGTGAGCTTCCTAAGGATAAGGAGATAATTACGTTCTGCAATTTTTCCCTTCGGGGTTATGAGGCTGCGGTGATATTGCGTCACGCCGGGTTTGAGAAGGTTTCAGTTATGGACGGCGGTTTGACGATGTGGCCTTATGATCTTATCTGATTTTACTGCTGTACTGGTGCGACGCAGTATATGTAAGCAAGGTCACCTTCCTTTTCGGTATTTTTTATGTTGTGCATTGTATTAGGGGGAATGTATGCTACCATTCCGGCAGCTACCTCGAATTTTTGGTCCTCCACGAATGCAGTTCCTTTTCCCTTGAGGAAGGTGAGCAGTTCTTCGTGAGCCTTTGTTGAATGTTCACCGCATTGGTCGTTTGGTTTGAGGTATACTCTTCCGGAACGCATTCCGTGTGTTTGCGGGGTTCCAGAGAGGAGCTGCTGGTATTTATCTGATTTTTCAAGTTCGAGTGTGAACGGCTTTTTTTTGGACATATTTAATCTCCATATATTGTATTTTTATTAGAACTGCTAATATTTTTACTTTTACATGTTAATTTTAAAAAAATCAAATAAAAACCTTGCATAAGTAACACGTTTTTTGTATTTTTATGTAGTAACACGAATATTGTTTTTTTATGCGCAAAGGTGATTTTATGTATCAGAAAATGTTTGTAAGTTTTGTTTTTGGGATTTTGCTTTCTTTTTGCAGCAGTGTTTACAGTATCAGTCATGAGCAGCTGCAGGCAGTGAAGTCTGACGGTTCGAGTGTTTATGATGAGAGTAATCCGTTGGTTTTTCCATTGGTTGTTGAGGGAGTGGTATTGAACCGTCCCGGTGAACTGCTTGATCCGAGTGCGGATTATTCTTATGACGCCAGTATGCCTCCTGATCTTGGTGGTCAGTATCAGATTTTTTTTCAGGGATTGTTAAGCGATCATGCCGGTTCTGCGGTTTGGATAGGTCAAAATTACGGCAATTTGCCGTTTATTGCGGACCCAGATGCGAGTTATACAAATGAGGAGTGGATAGCTGAGCTTTCTAAGTTTAATCCTGATCCTAATACTCCTTATCATTTTGCGCCCGGAGATGTAGTTCGAGTTAGCGGCGGAGGGTTGTTTTATAAGGGCAAGTTCAATATTAATGAGCGTCATGATAAGAGTAATGATGTAACGATTGAGCTTTTGGAAAGGGGCGGCGGTTTGCCCAGGGCTGAAGTTGTCAGTTTGTCTGAGCTTAAGGATGAGTATGATGAATTTATTTTCGATTCCACTCGTCAGAGCGGTCCGGAGTATTATCAGAGCCGACTGGTTCGTATAAATAATGTATCTTTTGTTGACCCTGAGAACTGGGGAGTTAATGGAGAATTGACGGTTACGGATTCGGCTGGCCGGAGTATTTTAGTTAAGCTTGGACTTGGTGAGGGTTTTTATGAGGGTTCTAATAATCTCAATGAAGTTTTTGATTTGATAGGTATTCTTGATCAGGAGTCGTTGGATTATACGGGGGGTTATTATATCTGGGTGCCGGACTATGATCATAACGGTTATGTTCTTACGGACCGCGGAGATTTTTGTAATTCGGTGACGGGTGATCTTAATGTTGACGGTAAGGTTGATTTGTCGGATTATGTTATTTTATGTGATGGATGGCTTTTAGATTGGGAATGAGAATTTTTGAAAGGCAGAAGACTGGTTTTACGCTAATCGAGCTTTTGGCAGTGGTTTCGATAGTTTCTGTTCTTATGGCGATATTGCTTCCTGTATTGGGTAAGGCTCGTATGAGGGCGAGGATTGTTTCGACTAATATTGATTTGTGTAATATCGGTTTGGCTCTTGAGGCTTATGCATACGATAATGATGGTGTTTATCCACTGACTCGTGTTGACTGTGCGATGCCGGAGAATTATTATCAGCTTCCATCGACTCTTGCCGGTAAGTATTTGCCTGAGCCTGAGACAGATGGTCCGGTTTCAGTTGGTATTAAGGATAGATTCAGTAAGTCAGGTTTTACGTATAAGTATCAGTCGGTGGGGGGGCTTCTTCAGAATGGTTCTTCGATTGATCCTGATGGTGCGAAGCTTTACATACCAGACGGTTTTCCTTATAATAGAGGTTCAAAGGGTAAGTATTATAATGATTTGAAGAATTCTCCGGTTTCGTGGATTGTTTACAGTGTGGGAGTTGGTTTTGACCTTGAGACGATGGTCAGACTGCGTTATCCTGTGAATCAGGAAAGCTGGCTTGCTTCTGGTAAGAAAACGGGTATAATTACCAGGGTTAAGCTGCTTGACGGTACGCAGATGGGTTCTTATGAATGAGTGTTTAGCTTCGGGAATTAAAGGCTTGAATAAAGGCGTGATTTTTAGAAAAGTTTTGTTATTGGGGGTGCTGTTTTTTTTCATTTTTTTGCTTAGCGGATGTGATGTTGGTAAGGAAGAAGAGCGTCCGACAGCGATTGGTGCGACAAACTCTTATATCGAGACTGCGATTAGGGATGTTGGTTTTGAGGGTTATGTTGTTTCGATGGCGCCGCCTGGTATGTGTCCTGGGCATTTTGATCTTAAGCCGAGCGATGTTGAGCTTTTGAGCTATTGTCAGCTGCTTTTGAGGTTTGATTTTCAAAATCATCTTGATAAATCTCTGTCGGTATTGAAGAATCAGGGAGTTGTCATCAAGAGCGTTCCTTCTGGTGTTGGTTTGTGTGTTCCTCAAAGCTATATAGGTGTTTGCAGGGAGGTAAGTTATTTTCTGACCTATATTGATAACGGCAGGTCAGATTTTTACAAGTCTAATTTTACGGAGCTCGAAGAGCGTATATATTCTTTTTGCAGGGAGCTTAAGGAGCGAGTTTCGAGGGCGGGATTAAGCGGTTTTCCGGTGGTTTGTTCCCTTCATCAAAAGCAGTTTTGCATGTGGCTTGGTCTTGATGTTGTTTCAGTTTTTCCTGCAGCGGACAGAGCGACTCCTGCTTCTATCGAGGAATGTATAAAGTCAGCTCGAGAGGGTGGTGCTAAGCTGGTTATCGGTAATCTTCAGGAGCAATCCAGGCTTGACCGAGTGATTTCTGAGAGGCTTGAGATACCTAAGATTGTTTTCAGCAACTTTCCATCATCATCGGAGGCGGGCGGTTTTGAGAAACTTCTTGAACAAAATGTTGATGCACTTCTGGCATGTTTATTAAATGGCAACGGCAATTGAAATTGAGAATCTGCGTGTTAAGTTTGGCCGAAAAACGGCATTGGACATTGACAATGTTTCAATAGAGCCGTCCAGTTTTTGTGTGATAGCCGGCCCCAATGGTGCAGGTAAAAGCACTTTTGTAAGGGCTTGTCTTGGTCTTACTAAAAACTTCAGCGGCAGTGTAAAGCTTGACGGCAGGAGTATTTCGGGAGTTTGCGGGTGGCGCAAGACTATAATGCGTAAGCGTATTGCACTTGTTCCTCAGGTTTGGCAGTATAATTTTGATATTCCTTTTACTGTTGAGCAGATAGTTTTGATGGGTCCTGCTGCGTGCAAGCCTTTGTTTTTCAGGACGACAAAGAAAGATTTTTCGGTTGTTGAAGAGTGGATTGAAACTCTTGGTCTTGGTTCTTTTCGGGGTCAGACCTTTCGGTCTTTGTCCGGTGGTCAGAGGCAGAAGGTTTTGATAGCCAGGGCTATGGCACAGAGTCCTGCACTTCTTTTACTCGATGAGCCTACGGCGAGCCTTGACCCTGAATTTAAGGATCAGCTCCATGCGATGTTTTGCGAGGTTCATAAAAAGACTAAGGTTACTATTGTTATGGTAACTCATGAGATGCGGCGAAAGTGGGCTGAGGGTAAGCGATTTATGATTCTTCGTGAGGGCAGGATCGAGTCAGAGGGTGATTATTCGGTTGTTGAAAATTGGGTTGAGGGCGGTGAGATTATGCCGGGCGGTGAGGGGGTCAGTGTTTGATGGATTCGTGGTTTTTGATAATTCTTCTTGCGGGTGGACTGGCTGGTTTGGGTACCGGTCTGCTGGGCGTATTCATTACGGGTTTTAAGATTCCTTTTATAGGTACGTGCATATCACATGCTGCTATGGCTGGTGTTGTTTGGTTTTCACTTTTGGGATTTGATCCGGGCCTGGGAGCGGTTTTTGGTTCACTTGCGGCGGCGGCAGGTTTTTCAGCTATCAGGCCTGATCGAGTTCGTCTTGACAGGAACGTGAATCTTGCTGCTATATTTTCTTTGATGATGGGTCTGACGTTTCTTGGTCTTGGTCTTAATACCGGTTCGCGGACGGAGATTCTTTCGATGTTGTGGGGCAGTATACTTTTTGCTTCTGAGCAGACGGTTTATGTTATGGCAGCGAGTACGGTTGTTCTTATTGTTTTTGTGTTTTTGTTTAACAACGATTTGAAGGCGATGCTTTTCAGCAGGAGTATAGCGTCTGCGACAGGGACGCATGACAATTTTGTTTATCTGCTTTTTATGATTATAACAGCGGTTATACTTGCGGTTGATATTCAGACGGTTGGTGGGTTGATGATATTTGCTCTGCTGATAAATCCTGCTGCAGCTGCATATCAGCTTTTTCGTTCTTACTGGGTTATATTGGCAGGTTCTGGTGTTCTTGGGGTTATAAGTTCGGTTGGGGGGTTCGCTGTTTCTTATTATTTTAATCTTCCAACGGGGGCGTGTATAGTTATTTTAAGTACGTTAATACTTTTGGGGGCTGTGGTTTTGAGGCCTTTGCTTCATCACGATTAAAACCAGCGGGGGTGTGTAAAAGCACTGTAAAGGCTGTTTTTTCAGCTGTTAATTTGTTTTTTGACAGCGGGGTTGTTTCGTGCTACAATATAATGCAGATTTAATTACCTTACTGAAAGATTTTTATGGGGCAAGAGCATAAAAAATTTTCAATTACGCTGGCCAGGTATATCGATGCTCAGCTCAAGAAGCTTGCAGAGCATATGAGCTGTCTTCGTTCGGCAGGTAAAGATAAAATTCCAAAGGACAGTGAGCATATTCACCAGGCGAGGGTCGCATCTCGGCGATTGCGGGCATCTTTGGATTTGTTTGAATCAGTTTATAAGGACGGCAAGGTTAAGAAATGGAAAAAGGATATCAAGGGTCTGACGAAAGGGCTTGGTCAGGCTCGCGACCTTGATGTTCAGATGGAGTTTATCAGTAAAGTAATCAAGGAGTCTGGTTCTGAAAATAAGAAGGTTCGTCCGGGTCTTAAACGTATACTTTTGAGGTTGAAACAGAGTCGGCTGGAAGTTAATCCTTGTGTTATGAAGTCTCTTGCGAGAATCGAAAAGAAGAACACTTTGCCATCTATCGGGGCAGCAGCTTCTGGGATAATCTGGCAGGAAAGGCTTTTTGATAGTTCGGAGCCAAAGCGGGATGATTTGCATATTCCAAAGGTTGAGCTTAAAGAGAAGATTCAGAGGTTTGTTCTTCATGAGGATTGTCTTAGTGACCCAAATGCGAAGAGGCGGCATCATAAAATGCGTATAGCGGCAAAGAAGCTGCGGTATTCGATGGAGATATGCGAACCTGTTTTTGAAGATGGTCTTGAATTGCCTATAAAGGCAGCTAAGAAAGTTCAGTCGCTTGCTGGTAAAGTTCATGACTTTGATGTGTGGCTTGATAAGATAGATGAATTTTCAGACCAGGAGCATAAGCGGACTATAAAATATTACGGTTTCGATCGTCAGATGTGGAGGTTCAGGCCTGGCTTTGAATATCTGAAGAATTACTGCAGGCGTTTGCGTGAGGAAAAGTTCGACAAACTTGTGGAGTATTGGGGGCAGGTTGTTGAAGCTAAAATCTGGCCAAATATGCTTGATTTACTTAACAGCAGTTTGAAGGATGCAGCTGTTCGAGAGGTTTCCGAGGTTAGCCGAGATGAAGAGGTTAAAACAGCAGAAGGCAAAGATCAAGAAGCTGAAAGGAATAGCGGAGCCTTTGATGCACAGAGCAGCAATTGAAAGGACGATTGAAAAGGTAATCGAGTTTGGCCGAGGATGCGGGTTTGAGGAAAGCCATTCCATGCATGTAACGCGGCTTGGGCTTGAGATATTTGATCAGATCAAAGGAGAATTTAATCTTTATGATTATGAGAGGTTTTTGCTTCATTGCGGATCTTTGCTTCATGATATCGGCTGGTCCGGCGGTTCTAAAGGGCATCATAAATCATCAATGCGTATGATTCTCAATGAGGGTGGTTTAGATTTTAATGATGATGACAGGGTAAAAATTGCGCTGATAGCGAGGTATCACAGGAAGGCTTTGCCTAAGAAGAAGCATGGGCATTATGGCAGTTTGAACAAGTCAGATAAATATATTGTAGGTATTTTGAGCGGGATATTGAGGATAGCTGACGGTCTTGACAGGAGTCATGTTGGTTTGGTAAAGTCGGTGAATTGTGAAGTGATGTATGATAAGATGGTTATTGAGTGCGTTGGAGCGGGTGTTTTAAGTGCGGAGTTTGCGGCGGCAGGTAAAAAATCCGATCTTCTTTCAAAAATGATTGAGCGGGATATTGTTTTACGTTAAATTATAGGGAACCAGTAAAAATTCATTTTGGCGGACAAGCGACCCAGTATAATATTAGGGTCTAATTTATAACGGACAGCATTAATGGCAAAGACGCAGTTACGAACAGAGAATCAAAAATACGAGACTGTTGCGGCGATAGATGTCGGCTCGAATATGATACGTATGGAGATTGGTCAGTTCTTTCCGGGGAGGGAGGAGGAGATAGAGATTCTTGAGCGTTTGCAGCAGGCGGTTCATCTTGGTCAGGATACGTTCAGGTTCGGCAGGCTCGGCAGAAGGACTATGCGTGCAGCGATATCGATACTTAAGGAATATGCTCATCTTCTTGAGGTTTATAAAGTTGAAAATGTTCGAGCAGTGGCGACGAGCAGTGTTCGTGAGGCGAGCAATTCAGATACTTTTATAGACCGAGTTTATATGGCGACTGGTCTTGATCTTCAGATAATCGACATATCCGAGGAAAGCAGGCTGACGGTTTCGGCAGTTCGTCATCAGATATCCGATTCGTCCTCTCTTTTGAAGAAGCAGTCGCTTATTGTTGAGGTAGGCGGCGGCAGTACAGTTTTGACAGTTATTACTGATGGTAAAATTTCGATGTCTCAGAGTCTTGGTCTTGGTTCTGTGCGGCTTAAGGAGGCACTGGCGGCGAGCAGTGAGCCCTGGGGTATGGCAGCAAAAATAATAAAAAATGAGATAACGACTATATTGGGTACCGCTGAGATGGCGATACCTTTTAAGAAGATACAGGGTTTTATAGCTGTTGGTTCCGATGCCCGTTTTGCAGCTGAGCACGGGGGGGTTGTATTGGAAAAGGAGAAGTTGAGAAAGGTTACGAAGGCAAAATTCGAGAAGCTTATAGCGAAGTGTCTGAATCTGACTCCTGAGACTCTTAGCTCTAAATATAATTTGCCATTTGCGGATGCTGAGACTTTGAATCCTGCGTTTATGATATATCAGACACTGCTTAAGATGACCGGTGCAAAGGATATGGTTGTTTCTTATGTTTCGATGAGGGACGGTCTTTTGCTTGATATTGTCAGGCGTATAACCGGCACCGAAGATGATATCATTACTCAGGGTGTAATTGAGAGTGCGAAGTCTATAGCAGAAAAATATAACGTTGATCTTGTTCATGCAGGAAATGTCTGTGATATTTCGATGAATCTTTTTGATGGTTTGCAAAGTGAGCATGGTCTTGGTTTTCGTCAGAAGCTTTATCTTCGAGCCGCTTCGATAATGCATGAGGCAGGTACATTTATTTCGTTACGAGCATATCATAAACATACCTATTATATAATTTCCAATTCAGAGATATTCGGTTTGACAAAAAGCGAGGTTGAAATGGTTGCCCAGATTGCCCGTTATCACCGCAGGGCCAGGCCCAAGCCGACGCATCTTCCTTATATATCTCTTTCGAGAGAGGACCGTATAATTGTTAATAAGCTTAGTGCAATACTTCGTCTTGCTACTGCACTTGATGTTAACAGGACCGGTCAGCTCAGGCATATAAAAACAAGTATAGATGATGAGACTTTACGTATTTCGGTTCCGAGTCGGGCCGATATTACATTGACACGACGTTCTGCCCAGGCTAAATCAGATATGGTGAAAGAGATTTACGGTTTGGGTCTTTTAATTGAAGAGATGCAATAGATAAGACTGGTATAATGAAAGATAAAAAACTTAACTCACCTGACCTATATATTAACCGTGAACTTAGCTGGCTAAAGTTTAATGAGCGTGTTCTTGCTCAGGCTTTACGTGATGATCTTGCCTTGATGGAAAGGCTTAAGTTTCTTTCAATTTTCAGTTCTAATCTTGACGAATTTTTTATGGTTCGTGTAGCCGGGCTTATGCAGCAAAAGCTGGCCGGTATACGCAAGCATGATCCGAGCGGGATGACGCCTTCACAACAGCTTAAGGAAATAGCTAAACAGGTTGGAGAGTTGTTGCCGATTCACAGCGGTATGACCCAGGAACTTTTTAAGAAGCTCAGGGCTGAGGGTATATATTTGCTTGGTCCTGATGAGTGGGATGCGACCCAGCAGGAATTTCTGAAGAATTATTTTCGTACTCAGCTTTATCCAGTTCTTACTCCTCTTGCGATGGATAAGCTTAAGCCAGCCCCTTTGCTTCCTGCGATGCAGCTTAGTTTGATAATCTCGGTTTCAGGTGACAGTAAAAAGTCGTCAAAATCACAAGTTAAAAATGCCGGTTGTGACTGTGCTGGTATAGTTGTAATTGCGATACCGACGGTTTTTTCGCGTTTTATAACAATTCCTGCGGATCATGGAGTTTATCTTGCCGCTATCGCGGCAAGATAAACTCCATGATCCGCAGGAATTGTTATAAAA
>CAZAYB010000019.1:0-370 GCA_964489215.1 uncultured Pirellulales bacterium | reverse complement strand
TATCTTGCCGCTATCGAGGATATAATCGCGGCTAATCTTAAGCAGCTTTATCCGAATCAGCGTATAGATTCGGTTGATTATTTCCGAATAACCAGGGATGCGGATGTCGAGATACAGGAAGATGAGGCTGGGGATTTGCTCAGCTCTCTTGAGCAGGCTATTATACAGCGTCGCCGCCGGTCCGCAATCAGGCTTGAAATATCCAAAGGCTGCAGCAGTTCTATCAGGAAGTGGCTTATAGGGGCTCTTGAGATCGATCATGATTTTATTTATGAAATAGATTCAATAGTTGATCCTACGAGTCTTATGGAGATATCAGGTCGTCCCGGTTTTGAAGAACTTAATATTCCGGACTGGCCTCCAGCTGGAG
>CAZAYB010000018.1:0-22854 GCA_964489215.1 uncultured Pirellulales bacterium | reverse complement strand
ACAGGCTAACTTTTGGTCGCCATTGGTCACTTTTGGCCAGTTTTTAAAAATCGCCGATTTTGACGTAACAATATGCCAATAAATAACTTATAAAAATTTTGCAGATTTTCTTATATACCAGGTGTCGTATTGAACACCCGTTTCAAACCCCATTTAATCTTTAGAATTTTTCCTTTTTCCTATAGGCCATCCCGTTGAAAATCGCTATCAGATCATTGTCCTGATCCGTTACATTTACCGTGTAGTTTCCTATCTTACTGCTTTTAGAATTTTCCATAGCATGCGCTGTTAGGATATCGCCTTTTTTGGCTGCCTTTGTAAATGATATGTTCACATTTACCGCCACCGCGGTAGTTCCGTATGTGTTAGCTGCAACAGCAAAGGTCAAATCAGCAAGTGTGAATATCGCCGCTCCGTGAGCCATATTATGCCCGTTAAGGTGTGAATCACCCACAGTCATTTTCGCAGTCGCGGTCCCGAAACCGAGATCAGTAAGTTCTACGCCGTTTTTCTTGGCGAAAGTATCTTTTGCGAAAAAATCCTTAAGCTTTTGTTTTTGCGATTCATCCATTTTTTACCTTGTTATACTATCTGTCCTAAAAAAACACGCATAACTTTAATAACCGGCTCGAACCTTAGATCGCAATTTTCAAGGGCTCCGGTATTGTTTATTCTCAGCACCATAATATCATTAATTTTGATTATTTCCATAAAAAACGGCCGTGCGCCAAAACACACGGCCTGAAAACTGAATCCTGAACCGGCATTGTCAACCTTAATAAGTTCATACCGATCCTATATCATCCCGCCAGCTTTTCATGCCTCCTTTTTAGCCGGGGGCGACTCTCCTTATATGCAGTTAAAATCCTGCAGTAAGCCACTGCTGACCGAAGAGAGCTATATCTACAACATCTACAAAACCGCTATGGTCCAGGTCCGCACTTCCTATCGGCCTCGGATCCTCAGGCATATTGGTTGTAAGTTCGAAAGCCAAATCCCACGAGACTCCCTCGGGAAACTCAACGGGAACACCGTATTGATAATCCACTATCTGACTATCCAGGCTGGGCGTCACAGGGTCCAATATTCTAACAGCATCGTCGTTGAAGAAGTGCGGTCTCGTTTTCCATCCCCACGGATGCATTACTTGCTGACCGTCGACGTAAATAGCCGCTATATGCAGCCAGTATACATTTGGTGTCCCATCCGGGTTTGGCTGCTGATAAAACCACTGATCCTCGCTTAACAGCTGATTGAACTGGAAGCATGTTTCGTTTTTCATTCCGTCTGGTCTTGGGTCGATATCAACACCAGCGAAGTTCCAGACCCAGGAATCGCAATAATTTTCCCAAATCAACCTGCCCGGATGGCTGAAGCTGTCCGGGTCGTCCGGGTTGGCCGGTACGTCTGTCCATATTCCCAGATGGAAAGCAAAAGGCGCATCCGGCGGAGGTACTTTTTCAGTCCAGCCCAGGAAAGAACCCCACCAGTGAATGTCGGTTACTGGTCTTTGGTCAATACATTCCCAGTCGTCAGCCATTATCGGATAGTCTTGGTTGGCGTGTACGCTTGGCTCGTCCCATCCGTTAATCAGGCCAGAATCCGGCTCCAATTCAACCGAAGGCTGAGAATATTTGACAAAGTAGCCCTTATACATTTTTACCTTGTTTGGTTTTACTATCAGGTTGAACCAGTAGTTCCATGGTTTTGGAGCAGGCTGGCCGGGCGGGGGAACAGGTGCGCTTGCCACCCAGCTGAAGTTTTCATCGAAAGAGAAGCTCATCACTTTTGTTATATCAAATAACGGTGAGCTGGAATAGCTTGCAGATACAGGTGCAGCGGCGTTTATGCCGGTCTGACTGAGGTTAATTGTTATTGTGTGTCTTACGGGGTTTCCGTTAACATCGGGGCTGCAGGTCAGCAGTCCGGGGCCTCCGGGTGCGTTTGGAGGCGCTACGTTCCAGTACCACGCCCTTATATTGCCTGCAATATCAGTCATGCCAACGGATATCTGTGTTATTCCGCATGGGGCTTCTACCTGAATTGACAGTGTGGAACTTGAGAGGTCAGGGTCTGAGCCGTACTGGTATACGAACGCAGATGCGTATTCTCCAGGAGGCGTTTGGTCATCGCCCCATGCCATAACCAGCCCTGCGTCGGAATCTTCATCTGGACATGAGCCCGGGCCAGGCGGTGAGTTATGACAATCCCAGACGTAGAGTTCCGGGGGGAGAAACTGTGTCGCGGGGTAAGGATCGCCCTGGAGGTTGCCAGGCTCGTTGAACTGGGACATATAGTTATCCCATTCAGAAGGTTCCATTGGTCTTATAAAGGACATTGTAGGCTGAGGGGGCATAAGAGCCATATCCCAATCTTCCAGGTCCTTAAGGATAAAATGTGTGTCAACTTCAGCAGTTACAATTGGTTGTGCCAGTAGAGCACAAAATATGGTCCATAATAAAAGTTTTTTTTTCATGGCATCTTCCTTAATATCATATTGTATGGTTATATTGACTTAAGCTCTAAAGAGAAATTATCAGAGCCATTCTTAATTTTTTAAAATAGCAGAACCGGTTAGTTCAGATTTTAACATTGCCTAAGAACAAAGAAATTAAATCCGGCTATTTCTCTCGGCAAAGCAGGTAAGTGCGCCATGATGTATGCAATCTCCTCCGTGAGACATAATTATCTTATCACAAAAATAAGAAATGTCAATTACAATTTAACAGCATGTCAAAGTGATTTTAAAAATTAGGTATAAATACTGAAACGGGAAAGCTTTTTTTAAGGATTATTCTTTTTCTAAACGGTTTAGAGAAAGTAACAGGATTAAAGACAATTATTGTTTATATTTACATATTTAGTATGAATTTTTTTTAATTTTTTTTGCCTTAACATTTTTTTAACACCACTATATGTTGAGTTTTTATAATTGGCCATTTGGATATATTGTGTTGAAAGATTTGAATTTGGCCAAAAGTTATTATAGGACGATGTTTTTTTGGTAAAAAATGGGATTGAAAGTTGACTCAGTGGTAAAAAGTGGTATGATTTCCCATAGTTATAATGCTTTGTGGTAACAAAGTGGTATTGAAATGGCACAGAAGTGGGGATAATGTCATGCTGATGTTAACAGGTGAATATGAACACACTCTTGACGGCAAGGGCAGACTTTTTGTATCCAACAAGCTTCGCAGCCAGATCGATTCAGAAAAACACGGATCGGATTTTTATCTTGTTATGGGCGCCAATGGTATTTTGTGCCTTTATCCTGAGAAATATTTCCAACAAATCGCTCTTGCCGGTGCGCCAGGGAAGGCTGCCCCGGACGAAACCGTTGCATTTGAACGGTTAAGTTTCGCACTTGCCAACAGGGTTGAGTTGGATCGGCAAGGACGATTGCTGCTTAATGAAAAGATCCGGCGTCGGGCAAATCTTGGTAATAATCTGACGCTTGTAGGTATTCGTGACCATATTGAGCTATGGAACAGCGAAGACTGGGAGCAGTATCTTGAAGACAATATGTCTCAGTTTCAAAGCCAGGTATTGCAGGCCCGTCAGTCAGTAATGGAAAAGGAAGCAGAGCAACTCGATCTTTAAGGAGAAAGACAGTTGAAGACATCAGATCAATTAGAATTATTACGTGAAAGTGTTTATTGCGGGGCTGAGGCGGGAGCATCTACCTGCGATGCGGTATCTTATTTCAGGTCTAAGCTTGATGAGCTTAAGGACATTGATCCTGCTTTTTCCGGCATTGAGTTTTCTCCCTATGTTGAGAGCCTTAATTGTCCGCTTGAGTCAGTTTTGCAATAGTTGTGAATGATATACCTGATAAAGGTTTCGATGAAAACCAGGGTGATGACAGGGCTGGTTTTGTACATAAGCCAGTGTTATCAAGGACCCTTAACGAGCAAATAAGCTTGCCCAGGGAAGGGGTGATGGTCGATACGACTGTTGGCAACGGAGGCCACAGCTTATTGCTCGGATCGAGTCTTGGCGCAGAAGGGATGCTGATTGGTCTGGATGTTGACCAGTCCAGTATTGAGCGGGCAAAGGCAAATCTGGCAGGATTAGAATGCAAAGTTAAACTTGTACGCAGTAATTTCAGTGAAATTGAGTCGGTACTCGATGAGGCAGGAGTGAGTGAGGCGGATTTAATACTTGCCGATCTTGGTTTCAGCTCTGATCAGATGTCGGATTCCGGTCGCGGGCTTAGTTTCAGTGTTGATATGCCCCTTGATATGCGGCTTGATGACCGGCTGAAAGTCAGTGCGGCGGATATAGTTAACAAACGTGGTGAGAAAGAGCTTGCCGATCTGATATATCAATTCGGTGAAGAGCGAGCCTCGAGAAGAATTGCGCGGTTTATTGTACAAGAACGGGCTAAACATCCGATAAACAGTACAGAGCAGCTTGCTTATTTAGTATGCAGGGCAGTCGGCAAAAAGCCGGGCAAAGGCAGGAGGATACATCCTGCAACGCGGACGTTCCAGGCTCTTCGAATTGCGGTCAATGATGAGCTTGGCAGTCTTGAGAGATTGCTTTTGAGTTCGACAGAGCATCTTAAGCAAGGCGGTAAGATAGCAGTAATAAGCTTTCACAGCCTTGAGGACCGTATTGTAAAGCAAGATTTCAAGTCAAAGTCTTCAGCGGGAGTTTATAAGATATTGACTAAGAAGCCTTTGAGGGCCGATGATGCTGAAGTAAATGAGAACAGGCGCAGCCGAAGCGCCAAGCTTAGAATCGCAGAAAAAAATAATTCGAAAAAGGAGTTTCGAAAATGACTTCTGACGCAAAAGTAGGGGTATTACTGGCGTTTGTATTTATAGTTATAATCGCATTTCTGATAAACGGTTTGCCTGGTCTTCTCGAGAAGAACAGCCAGGGAGATATCCAGACGGCAGTTTCAAATGATAACTATGATAATCTTGGTCTTGGTGCGCAGGCTACTGAGGCAGTTCGTACAATCAATTTTCATGAAAACCGTTACGATCGCGCCGAATCGGAGCCTGGAAGAGTTTCGAAAGTCAGCAATGAAGAGGGGCAGGCTGTTGAGAGATTCGAGCATTCGCCGACCATAGATGCTGATGATGATTATGAGGATATACGTTATGTTGTCGATCTTCCGCCAAAGACAATCAATCTTGAGGTCCGCACGCCTGTCAATCCTTCCGGAGCGGCGGTTTCGGAGGTATCCGGCGGTCCGAGGATACTGGGGGAAAACAAAGAAGAGAAGCCTTTAGAGGATGAGCAGGTTGTAAAGAAAAATGAGATGACAGTTTACGAAGTTAAAAGCGGGGACAACCTTGCGAGTATCGCCAAGCATTTTTATGGTCCTCAGGAGGGGAATAAACGAGCGGTTATAGAGCGGTTATACAGAGCTAACAAGGATAAGATGGAATCGGCAGATAAGGTAATCGCAGGGGAGAAGCTCAGGATACCGCCATTGACCGGCAAGCTTGTTATTGAAAAGCAAGGTGATGGTATTATCACAAAAGTTATCGACTTTACTGGAGATAAAATCAGTGAAATCAAGAAAAACTTCAGTAAAGAATATGAAACTTACCATGTTCAAAGCGGTGACAGTTTGTGGAAAATAGCGGATAAGCTTCTTGGAGACGGCAGCAGATATGAAGAAATAATAGAGGCAAACAGCGACAGGATAAGCACAGAAAGTCATATTGAAGAAGGTATGGAGCTTAAGATACCCGTTGATTGAAATCTGGAGCAGGCATTAATTTATGAGCAGAGGGAGATTGATATTTATAATATTCGCACTTACCGGTGTGCTTTTGGGTACGGTTCATCTGCGTATATCCTCGAGCCGACTTTTTTATCGTTATCGCAAAGAATATGTAAAGCATAAACGTCTTAAACGGACATTATGGCATAAGCAGCTTGAAGTTGACAGTGCGCTGTCGCCTGTTATGGTTTGGTTAGACAACCAGGGCAAGAGTAACGAAAATAATTGAGCAATGCGAATTAAAAGTCTTATATTTTTTATTATATTGTTTTGTTTTGGTGTTGGTCTTCTCGGCTTTCGTCTTTGTCAGCTTCAGCTTAGTGAAGGCGCGGGAGGTTCCAAGGGCAAGGGTCAGTTTTCGATTGTGCCTGAAAAACCTCAGCGCGGAATAATATTTGACCGTAACGGTTCTGTTCTTGCGGCAAGCAGACAGGTTGACAGGGTTTTTGCAGAACCCAGGCGGCTGAGCGACCCTGAGATTGCCAAGACGGCGGCTTTTAAGCTTCAGCAGGTTACTGGTATTCCCGGTCATGAGATATGCAGGAAGATATACCGCAGCAGCAATCCTGGATATGTTTGCTTATATGAGGATATAGATAACCAACAGCGTTTGAAGGTTCTTGACAGTGGTATTTTTGGTTTAGGTATTCAGACTGACTGGCGGAGATATTATCCTTGCGGGGGGCTTGCCTGTCATGTAGTCGGGTTTGTCGGGACAGATCAGCGCGGGCTTGGGGGAGCAGAGTATTATTATAATGATGAGCTGACCGGCACCAAAGGGGAGGATATACTTTTTGTCGATGTTCACAGGAGGCCAATCGGTTCCAAAGACAGGCGGAATACATTGAACGACGGTCTTTGTCTTGTCCTTACTATAGATAATACGATACAGCAGATAGCCAGGAGCGTTTTGCTGGAGCAGTTTAGTGAATACAGGGCAGAATCAGCAGTTGCGATAGTTATGGAACCTTACAGCGGCGAGGTTCTTGCGATGGTGTCTTTGCCGGATTTTGATCCGTCTGATCTTAATGGAGCAGAGAAGTCTAACTTACGTAATCGGGCTTTGACGGATCCTTTTGAGCCGGGGAGTATTTTTAAGCCTATAGCTATGGCAGTTGCTCTGGATTCTGGAATAGTTGGTTTTAACGATGTTTTTTATTGTGAGGACGGTTACTACGGCAAGTACCGAATAGGGGAATGGGGCAATCATAAGTTCGGTGATCTTAGTGTTCGCAAAATACTTGTTGAATCATCAAATGTTGGTATGGCTAAGGTCGGGCAGAAGATCGGTGAGGATGTCCTTTATGAGGGATTGAAGCTTTTCGGGATTGGGCGAAAGACTGGAATCGATCTTGGCGGTGAGGATGCTGGACTTTTGAGGGATGTATCGAAGTGGAGCGGGTATTCGATAACGCGAATACCTTACGGTTATGAGGTTAATGTTACCGCGGTACAGATGGCAAGGGCTTATTGTGTTATCGCTAACGGTGGAATGATGGTCCGTCCGAGAGTATTAAAAGCGGTAGTTGATAATGAGGGCAATATCAAGAAGCTTAAGGAGCGTGTCTCTACACCGGGCAGGATAATCAAGCCTGAGGTAGCGAAGTGGTTACGTGAGACAGCTTTGAGCGATGTTGTGAAAGAGGGTACCGGCAAGAAGGCGGGTATTGAAAAGTGGCAGGTATTCGGCAAGACCGGTACTGCTCATATTTCCATACCCGGTCAGAGGGGTTATGATAACAGCAATTATACTGCTTCTTTTGTGGGGGGAGCACCGGCTGATGACCCGGCGGTAGTAGTTCTGGTATCTATACGTAAGCCAGATAAGAGCCTTGGTAAAGGTTACAGCGGGGGCAGGGTCGCGGCGGAAGTAGTTGGGAGTATAATCGAAGAGACACTGGAATATCTTAGTAATCAGACTCGGCGGCGGCTTGCGATGGAGTAGTCCCGATGTAGCCTGCCTGATTGCAGAGTTTTATTATTTCGACGGCGAGCGGTGCAGCATCCTGAGATCCGGCCTGTCCTCCTTCAACGACGACGGCAATTGAGACGGCACGTCCGGATTTATCCTCGACAAAACCTGCGAAAAGTGCATTGTAAGGTTTTTCGGTAGAGCCTGTTTTTCCGTATATTCGCAGCCCGAGTGATTTGTCCATCAGGACAGAGTTTTTGAAAGCGTTGTATGCTGTACCGCCTGGTTCGTTTACGACGGCGTACATACCGTCTCTTAATGTTGCAATGGTTCTTTTTTTTGAAAGGCCGAGGTTTAGGGACTGATATTCGGGTTGTTTTTTGGAAGATGCGGTGAAGATGTTTGGGTGTCTGAACAGTCCTGATTTTGACAGTGCTGTCATTGCGTTTGCGATCTGCAGGACGGTTGCGCGGAGGCTTCCCTGGCCAATTCCGAACATTCTTTTTTCGTAACTTTTTATGGGGGGCAAGTCTTTGAGTTCAGCATTTGAGGGGGGCATCTGTGAGGAAATAATTCCCTGTGATTCGGGCAGTTTTCTGTAACGACCTCCGGTTCTTTTCATGTCTTCGAGAAGTGCTTCAAATGGGGGCGGAGTGAGTATTTTTCTTCCGTATCCGAAATAGTAGAGCCATCTTTGCAGGTCTTTTGAATCTACCCTGTTTGCCAGTCTTGAGAAATAAATATTGCAGCTTCCCTTTATTGCGTTTCTTCCGCGGTTACCTCCCTGGCCTTCCCATTTCCAGTCGTGACAGCCGTGGAATCTGCTGAACTGGAGGCAATCCGGCCAGCCTCTGGGTGCGCTTTGGTATGGACATGAAATAACCTCCCATGGGTCAACCTTGTGTTCTTCGAGTCCAATTACGAGAATGAACGGTTTCATTACAGACCCTGGCGGGTAAATTGCCTGAGTTACCTTGCTCCAGAGGGGTCTGTTTTCATTGTGCAGCAGGAGATCGTAATCATTCCGCATAGTGTTGAGGTTATAGGTTGGCATTGATGCCATAACGAGCATGTCAGCGGAGGCAACATCCTGGACGGCAACTCCTATTGGGGGTGCGTTTGGGTCCGATGAGAGGAATTGCTCAATCTGCTTTTGCAGCTGGATGTCAATAGTTAATGATACGTCCTTACCGAAGATTGTAGGCTTTCTGGAAATAACGTTTCCGTCTATGTCGTACTGCACTTCTCCTCTTTTTCCACGGAGAACGACTTCACAAACGTATTCAATACCGAATTTACCGAGTACATCTCCGTGCTGGTAAGTGGAGTAGTCGTCGTCTCCGAAGATTTCGTTGTCGGCGTCATAGGCAGGCCAGACGCGTCCAATCAGCTGGCAAGCAGCGTTATCGTATGGGTAAACTCTTTTTGCCTCTGGGAATATTTCGACGCCCTGGATTTGTGAGAACGCCATCTGCGCTTCCAGCAGTTCCTGCTCAGTTTTGAGCTCAATTATCGGCTGGGGACTGTGCATTTCCGCCAGGTTTACTTTCATTATCATTGCCATTCTTTTAGCATAGTCGGGCTGTTTTTTTTCAAAATCCTCGAGACCGACAGATTGAGGTACATAGCGGTTTCTTTCTCTATACTGTTTTTTTACAGCTGAGTCCGGATAGTTTCTTGACCATGCGTGGAATGCCCTGCTTTTGAAAATGACATCATTTATGTGTCTGATTTTTTTTTCGATCTTTTCACGGCCTTGCGGCTGGAGTTCTGCGAAACGGTTTATTATATTCATAAGTTTTGCCCGCTGGGGCTCGTATTTTTCTCTCAGCTCCAATTCAACCTGTCTGGGATTTTTTTCGGGGTCCTGATGGCATTTGAGCATTATATTTCCTTCCCAGAACCTGTCATCCATTAGTCTTGTCAGCTCGTAGTTTACGTGGAGGTAGAATACGGGTCTGTCGACAGCGAGTTTTCTTCCGTGGCGATCGTAGATTGTACCTCTTACGGTCGGCAGCTGTTTTGGGTCCAGGACTCTCATTTCCGCGATCTGTGCCCTGAAATAATCGACTTTAAATAGCTGTAGGCAGCTTAGTCGGGCAATGCAAATTGAAATAAGGCAGATGCAAAATACTATGAAAATATAGAGGCGCTGCTTATACATATTTAACGCATTCTGGTACGGTAAGAATTTTTACGCGGTACAATAAAAGAAGCGAATATTTCGTAAATTGGCCAGATAAAAGGTCCTATGACGGCAGAGTATACGGCGGAAGCAAAGACGGCACTGAAAGTTGCGGCATTGTGTGTTTTGACGAGTACGAGCAGTTCTGCAATTGCAAGAGTTATCAGTCCCAGTATGAAAATAACCAGTGCCTGGTATATCATTCTCTTCATGACGAAGACAGTTCTCATTTGTGAAAGTATAGAACCAAGGATTCCGAAAGTAAGCATATAGGGCCCCATTGCTGAGGCTGATATATCTGCGGCAAAACCAATGATGAAAGAAGTTATTACGGCATATTTTGTTTCAGTTTTTACGGCGAAGAAAATCATCATTATCAGCAGCAGGTCTGGCCTTATGTTCTGCTTTCCGAAAGCGAGGAAGTTCAGCAGCTGGCCGCAATCAAGCAGTGTTACCACAAGCAGGAGAATCAGAAAAGAAAACCATCTCATAAAATTACTCCTTCTGTGCCATTTCGTCGGGCAGCACAACTGCAACAGTTTTCAGGTCGGCGACTTCATATATCGGTTTAACACTAATATCCCAGAGCAGCGGATTATCTTCATCTGGCTTTACGTTTTTTATTCTTCCGGTAACAACAGGAGTTTCAAGAAAACCCGGTTTGTCAGCGGCGTAAACGATGTCCCCTTTTTTTATGTCATATTCTCTTGAAAGCAGCGGGATTTTTGCTGTATCTGTTCCTGTTCCAATCATCTGTCCCGAAATGTATGTGCTTTTACCCCTCCAGATATAGACTTTCATTCTGTGGTCGGAGTCTGTAATCAGTCTGACTTTTGCGGACCATTCGGTTGCTTCAGCGACAGTACCTATCAGACTGTTTTCCCCGAGTACGAAATAATCTTTTTTTATGTCGTCGGCCTTTCCGCGGTTTATGTATATTTGTCTTACTGCCCCGCTTAGCTGTATGTTTCTTACATCTGCCAGCCTTAATACTGGGCCTGGTTTTGGCAGGCCGCTTTTTATTCCTGCAAGAGTTTCGAATCTTTTGTGTTCGGTAATGAGGTCAGCCCTGGTGTTGTCATAGGCGGCGAGGAGCTTGTTGTATTCAGCTCTTGAGACGTATTCCTTATTTGAGGGTAAGGGGCTGAAAACTTCAGATGATGTGTTTTGTCCAATTGACAGAATTGGTCCGAAGACGTCAGCGAAGAAGAGGTTCAGATTGTTTGTCATGCTCTGCGGCAGGAACAGTAAAATCAGAGCAATAAGAAAGAGTCCTATGAAAACGGTACCCTTTTGTAAGTTTAATTTGCTTCGAGCCATGTCAGTGAGTCGATTAAATCACATTTTCGCGTGTTATGGACCTGATTTTTTGTTCACTCCCAGAATGACCCGTTCTGGTCAAGTGTGTCTTTCCAAATTTCCAGGTTCTCGAGGTATACGCTTGTTCCTCTTGCGACGCAGCTTAAGGGGTCATCGACGAGTATGACCTTTAATCCGGTCGCGTTTGACAATACGGTGTCCATTCCTCTTAGCAGAGAGCCACCGCCGCATAAATTCACACCGTTATCAATAAGGTCTGCAGCGAGCTCGGGGTCAGCTTTTTCGAGTGTCTGCATTACGGTTTCAATAATTCCTGCAATTGGTTCTCTAAGGGCTTCTCTTATTTCTTCGCTTGTTATTACAATTTTTCTCGGCAGTCCGGAGATCGTATCCCTTCCTGCCACTTCCATAGTAAGCTCCTGTTCGAGAGGAGCCGCAGAACCGATCTGTACTTTTACCTGTTCAGCGCGGGGTTCTCCGATAAGGAGGTTGTATGTTCTTTTTAAGTGGTTTATGATTGCTTCGTCAAAATTGTCTCCCCCGATTCTGATAGATTCACAGGTGCTTATGTCCGCCAGGCTCATAATTGCTACTTCGGTAGTTCCTCCCCCGATGTCAACAATCATGGACGCAGTAGGTTCTGTAATCGGCAGTCCCGCACCGATACCAGCAGCCATCGGCTCATCCACGAGGTAAACTTTTCTTGCTCCTGCTCTTTCAGCGGAATCAATTACAGCTCTTCTTTCAACCGCTGTAATTCCGCTTGGTACAGAGATAACGACCCTTGGTCTTACGAGTCCTCCTCTTCCATGTACCTTTCTGATGAAATATCCGAGCATTCTTTCGGTAATTTCGAAATCGCTGATTACCCCATCTTTGAGCGGTCTTACAGCAGAAATAGAACCTGGAGTTTTTCCGAGCATTTCCCTTGCGACGAGCCCAACTGCCTCTCCGTCATTTAGTACCTGGTTGGTTCCTTTTCTGACAGCGACAACTGAAGGTTCGTTTAGTACGATACCTTCGTTTCTGACACAGACGAGGGTGTTGCAAGTCCCCAGGTCAATGCCCATGTCCATACTGAACCAGCCGAGGATAGTATCTAAGATCACTGTGACTCCCTTCGAATACAGAATTTAGCTTGCTATTCTTATCGGCAAAATACCTCTAAGAACTGCAGAATCCATTCATCGGCCCGCTGCATCTACTATTTTGAAAATTGTGTCGTAGTAGGCCATAGACTTGAAGACCACGAATCCTGCTGTGGCAGCGACGGCAAAAGTCGCTATTGCCAGTATAGCCGTGTATACGTCACTAATCGCAACTGCTTGTCTTTGATTTTGTTTAGCCATAATATTTTATAAATTTTAGAGACTTGTGCTTACATAATCGCCGATTCTGGGTCTTTCCTGTACGAGCTCAAGAACACCAGCACTTTTGTTTGTGTCTACGTCAGTAATAACGATATCAGCAAGGAAATCGTCACCTCTTGTAGCGTGAAAGATCATTCCCTGTTTTACCCCATCGGCAGAACCGAGCGAGATTGTAACGAGCTGATTACTGATTTCATGTACTACCCCGCTTAACCCTGTCGGAGAGCTGTATGAGTCCATAGCAGGTTGAGCCTGTCCTGGTTTTTGAGTAACCGGCTGAGTTTTTTGGGTCTGAGGAGTTCCATCCATTATTTTTGTCATCTGCTCTTCGAGCTGCTGTTTTTCCTCGAGGAACCTTCTTCTGTCCGCTTCGAGCTGTTTGAGCTGAACAATCTTTTCATAAAGGCTTGCAGTTATTTCGTTTAATTTTCTTCTTTCTGCGATCATGTCCTCTCTGGTATCTTCAAGCTGCTGCTGCATGAGGTCTCTGCTTTGTTCCATGTTTGCGATTGTCTGTTCGAAGCTTGAAACTACCCCTGCCCAGCTGTTTACTCTTCCCTGGTATTCGAGGTTCTGTCTTTCAGCGTTTCTGAGCTCTACGGCGATTTCGTTTTTTTCGTCACGCAATCTCTGGTTTTCAGCTTCGAGCTGAGCCTTTAGTGCCTGCCATTCTGAGGTTTTTTCGTTTAGCTGTTTTGAAGCCTGTGCGCTAGCTGCTTCAGAAGCCCTTGACCTACTTTTCCATGTATCGGCCTGTTTTTTATAGTTGTTTGCAGTTCCGACATATGTGATAACGGCCCCGCAGAGGAAAATTGAAGACAGGGACAATAAAATAATCAGAATTTTGGTAAGGTTACTCACGAATTACTCCTTTCGCTTTTTCATGTCGGCTTTTTTTAGCAGTCCGGCAATATTATAGACAAATATAAGTGCTTAAACCGGCACATTTCGGGCTATTTGCACTTCTTTATATCCTTTTAATCGTCAAGGAGGCCGAAATGGGCCACAAATTTCAAGGAATTTTACGTTAAAGCAGTTTCCAGGTCAAGTTATTTTTGTGCCAGATAAGATTTTGTTTGCTATAGATTTACATTTTTTGGCTCTTCGGAATAATTTGTGGGTTAAAAAAGGTCAAACACGCTCCTTAATACAGGTCAAAAAGCGTCATGGAACGATATTAACGAGTAATTATTTTTCTATGATGAAAATAGACTGACAAGCGGCGAGTTTTAGTGGCATAGAGTCTGATTTGATGAAATTTTTCAGATATTTGTTAGTTTCCGGCTGGTTTATTGGTCCAATTGCCATTGCAGCGAGTTTGTTTGCGACATTGTCAATGTGTAGAGATTTTGCGTTTTTCCGGAGATATTGTGACAGTTCCGGCAAGCCTTCTTTTGAACCCATTTTGGCGAGCTGCTGGGCGGCGGCGAGTTTTACTTCCCAAAGCTCGTCTGCGAGCATTGTAGTTATGGCGTCCTTTGCCTCTTTAGTGGCCAATGAGCCCATAGCCCTTATTCCCATCACCTTATCATCAGGGTGCTTGCTGATTAGCAGTGACCACAATCTTTTGTAAATGTCTTCATATCCGAGCTTTGCGATGGAATCCATGACCTGTATTTTGACTTTGTCTGAAGAATCCGTGTTTGAGAGGATTTTTTTCAGGTCCTTGTAGTATTTTCTTTGGTTTAGTTTTCCTATCAGTAAGGCGGCATTTGCCTGAATTGTTTCAATATCACTTTTTAGTCCCGCTTTTAAATATGAGATCCGGGATGGGTCGTTTAATTTTGCCAAAGCGTATGCGGCTGCGAGTCTTACATTAGTGTTTTTGTCCTTCAGCAAAGCTTTCAGGTGGTTGTATCCTTTTAGGTCATGGAGGTCTGCGATTGCGGCTGCGGCAGCGAACCTTACGGCAGGTGCTCCGTCGAGGGTCATTTTCCGGAGGACGGGGCAAAGAGGCTTAAGTTCTGCGTTTACAATTACTTCTATTGCATTTGCGCGAGCCATTCCGTCTTTGCTGTTGAGTGCGTTTTCGAGTATTTCGAGGGCCTTGTGCTTTAAAGATTCCTGGTTTTTTTTGTCCTTGCTAAAGCCGGGGAACTGGAAAGCGAAAAGAAACTGGGACATTGCGAAAAAAATTATCACAATTGGAAAGTATTTTTTAATCTTCATTTTTGTGCTCCGAGATTTTTTTATTGCAAAATTTATTGAGCTTCTTTTTTACAGTCTGCACGATACCAGCGGATATTACAATGATAAACACGGCTATAGCTAATTTATCGAGCCATTGTCCGTGTTTCGTGAAAAAAGTTATTTTATGGTTTATTTTTACTCGGTCTGTGAACCATCCTTGCACTACCTGTCTTTCCATAGTTTGTTCGGGAAGTGTTCCTTTTATGAAAGAATTACTGATTTTTCCGGTGGGACAGATGAGGCAGCTTATGCCTGAGTTTACGCTTCTTATTATGCTGGTTCTGTTTTCGACTGCTCTGAAAACGGAAATTGCGGTTCTCTGGGGCAGCTCTGCGCTTGAGTAAATGACTTTCGGAGTGTATCTGACGTACCAGCCATCGTTACTTATGTTTACGAGGAAGTCGGCTTTGTTTTCAGTGCCTTTTCCGAGCACGTTTTTTCTTGTTATGTCGGCATCTGTGTCTTCGTAACAGATTATGACAGCGAAGTCGTATTTTTTCTGGTCAACGGTAATGTCGAAAACGGTGTGTGAGGTGCCTTTGGTGAGGTTGTATTCGTAGTCGTAGGGGGTCAGGAAGGTGATCATATTTTTTAGCCAATCCAATTTTGCGAAAGGTACATATTCGCCAAAAGGTACGAGGTGGATTTTGTCGTATCTTTGCGGGCTTTGGGTTCCGTCAGGTTTATAGAGGAATGCAGAGTTGTATCTGTCGGTGACTATGTATGCATCGTTTTGTCTTTTCATCTGTGCGGTGTGGGCACCGAAAAGCAGGCGGCCATTGTTTGCTATTACGTGGTTCGAGATTCTTCTGTGGTAGACATTTGGGGGTGTGTAGGGCTGGCAGAGTTGGAGGTATTCAGTGTTCATAGAGGCGAGTACGATAGTTTCCGGCCAGATTACGAGGTCTGCGCCGCTATTGAAAGCAGAGGAGCTTAAGTCAATGAGCTGGTCTAAAATGGCAGGTCCGTTGTCGGCAAGCTCCTTAATCATAGACGGTATGCTGGTCTGTACGGAAGCGACGAGCGGGCCTGGCTTTGAAGTTTTTCGGGTCTGGTCGAGTCTGAATCTTCCATAAGGAATGATTAAGCAGAACAAGAGTATAATCAGAGCGGATTTCAGGGAAAATGCAAGTTTGTTTATCTTTTGTGAGCGGCTGTAATTGATGATCAGCTCTGCTAAGAGTACGTTTACTATCGCAATTAAAAGAGTTATTCCAGCTGAGCCTGTGATGTCTGCAATTTGTATCAAAGTTAGGTTTTGGTACTGACTGTGCGCGAGGAATCTCCAGTTAAAACCCGTCATCAAAATTCCCTGCAGTGCTTCCTGAGCAACGATGCATAATGGTGCGGCAAGGAAGAAGATTTTTGTTTTTTTTGAGAGGTATCTGAAGACTGCAGCCATTAAGGGCCAATATAATGCGAGGTAAATTGCACAAAAGATATAGCCTGGGACGATGACGTATGCCAACCAGTAGAGGTTCGCGAGCCAGTATATGAGTCCAGCTATGTAACTTGCTATGATCAGATGGGCTGTTTTTGTTTTTTTGGCGGAGGCATATATGAAGGGCACCATGGCAATCCATGCCAGCCAGGAAATATGGGCAGGAGGCTGAATCAGAGCGAGCAACAGAGCGGCGGCGGCGAAAAAAACAATCAGTATCAGAAAGTTTGAGCTAATGAGGTTTTTGTATTTCAATTCGCGATTTCCCTCAAAGCCTGTTTTATAGTCTGGCTTTCGTATTTTTTTCCATCGTTGATTCTTATTTCAAACTGCCTGGTGAAGATTTTCATTATTTTTTCATTTTCGGTAATCTGGCTGATGTCTAATTTCATGTCCATGTAAAGTCTTTTCAGCTCTGTTTTGCGGTATGAATCAAGTTCATCATATGATAAGGGCAATTCAATCTGACCATTGTTACCGTTTTTGTTTATATCCATGATTCTTTTTTGGGTGTTTTGGACGTAATCTGAACTTATGTCAATTCCGCAGTATTTTCTGTTAAGTTTTTTTGCGGCGACGGCAGTTGTACCTGATCCGCTGAATGGGTCGAGCACGAGGTCGTCGGGGTTTGAGCTTACGGCAATGATTCTCATCAGAATCGATTCGGGCATCTGGCAGGGATGCCAGCCCTGTCTTTCTTTAAAGGTACCGCAAACCCGAGCAAAATTATTCCATACATCGTCAGGTATTTTTCCGACTGAGTTTGCTCTTTTGTCATTGTAGATCAGCTGTCTGTCCGATGGTACGCGTACGGCGCAGTCGTTGAAAGTGAAGTTTTTTTTGTCTTTTACGAAGTAGAATATGTGAGTGTGGGCGCGAGCGAATTTTGCCTTTGTCTGCTGTCCGAAGGTGTAGTGCCAGATTATCCAGTTTCTGCAAGTGAGGTTCAGCTGATCTTCAGCGATGGTTTTTATGTATGCGGCGTAGTCGTCCCCTATTGCGATGTAGAATGAGCCTGCGGGCTTTAAGACGTTCAGGCAGGCTTGCATCCAGTCTTTTGTCCAAGAGATGTATTTTTCCTTTTTTACTTTATCGTGATATTTGTCGTACTGGTATCCTATGTTGAATGGCGGGTCGGCAAAAATGAGGTCCGCAAAGGGTGTTGTCTGGTCTTTCAACAGCTCTATAGCATCAGCGCATATTATTTTGTTTTCGAACTTTTTCGGCATACCTGTATGATAACTGCTGGGGCGAGATAATGCAATAATGATAAAAGGTGCTGATGAAAAAACATTCCGGCGGACAAATGAACTTTTTTATAGCGGTCAGAGGTTTTCAGGTGCAGGTGCGAGGGTCATTGAGGGCTGTTGGGGGGAGTTTTCAGTTTTCTATGGGGGTCTGTGCGGTGAGGACTTTTCCAGTGAGGTAGTCAGTGAAAACAGCTTTTAGAGTAAACTGCTGGTGGGGCTTTAGGTTCAGGGTTGTTATGTCGAATTTCAGATGGTAATAGTTTGTGAGGAAAGTCTGAGCCCATTTTTGTTTGAGCTGATCGGGATTCAGTGTCCATTGTTTGAGCAGTGCCTGTTGAGGGTCTTTATGGAGGTTCCAGAGCTGAATGTTGAGGCTTCCGGGAGCCTTTATGATATCTCCTGTTTCGTCTACCGGCCTTATGTATACTACCAGAGATTCTGTTTTGCTGTCGTGATCGGTATCGTAGAAGCCTGTACGGTTCGTAAGGTCAATTTTTTCAAGGGTTGATACGCAGTTTAGCTTTTCCTTGTTTTCTATGGCTGACAGAGCTGCGACCTGATCACGCAGCTGGGCGTTTTGTTCCTTTGCCTGAGCGAGCTGCATTTTCAATGAAGTCTGCTGATTGATGAGCTTTTCTTTTTCCTGCAGCCTTGCCTTTGTGTTATCCCTGCATCCAGAGGCTAAAAGTGCAGAGATCAATGCTGTTTTCAAGATTATTGATAAGAAGTCATTTATGTTTAATTTATTTTTCATGATTTAACGGCTGCTTTTTATTTTTATTCCGTTTTATCAGATACGACTTCCGGCGCTTTCTGGAGTATTCTGTCAGCGAGTCCATATTCCACAGATTCATCTGCTTCTAGCCAGAGGTTTCTGTCGCAGTCTTTTTCTATTTTTTCATTGTCCTTGCCGGTGTGTTCGCTCAATATCTGGTATAATCTGGACCTTAACCTTATAATTTCCTTTGCCTCAATTTCGAGGTCAGTAGCAGGACCCTGGAGCAGTCCGCTAATGAGCGGCTGATGGAGTAGTACCCTGCTGTTTTTGAGTATGAATCTTTTGTCCTTTGATCCTCCTGCGAAAAGTACCGCTCCCATGCTTGCTGCTTGTCCGACACAGTATGTTGCGACGTCACATCTTAAGAATTTCATTGTGTCATAAATAGCCAGTCCTGCGGTGACTGAACCTCCAGGTGAGTTTATGTAAAAATGTATGTCCAGAGAGCTGTCTTCGTTGCTCAGGAAGAGCATTTGTGCAATGAGCAGGTTTGCGACATCGTCTGTTACGGGTCCGCCGAGGAAGATAATTCTATCCTTCAGCAATCTTGAATAAATATCATAGGCCCGTTCACCTCTTCCACTTTTTTCAATTACAATTGGTACCAAATTACTGTTAACTGACATATTTATCCTCGCAGACGCTTAAGTGGTTTTTTTTATTTTTTCGAAAATTGATTTTTTCCGTACTATTTTTTATCCTTTTGGCCGGTCTCTTTTTTGTTTTTATCCTTTTTGTCCTTTTCCTGTTCATCCTGTGTCAGGACCTCGTCAATCAGTCCGTATTCCTTTGCCTCATCGGCGGAGAGGTATTTGTCCCTTTCAGTTTCCTTCAATATTACCTCAATGTCTCTGTTTGTGTGCTTTGAGAGTATTTTGTTAATTGTTTTCTTTGCTTTTAATATTTCCTCAGCCTGAATCTCAATATCGGAGGCCTGTCCAGTTACGCCTCCCCACGGCTGATGGAGCATTACCTTTGCGTGGGGCAGCGCGTGCCTTTTTCCTTTTTCACCCGCTGCGAGTATCACAGCGGCACCAGATTGTGCCCTTCCGATGACGTAAGTTGATACTGGTGAACCGACAAAAGTCATGGTGTCGTATATTGCCATGGTGTCGTCTACACTTCCTCCAGGTGAGTTTATGTAGAGGCTAATTTCTCTTCCGGGCTTATTATTGTCGAGGTATAAGAGCTTCATTATTACATCTGCGGCAGTAGCGTAGTTTATAGTTCCGACGAGGAAAACGATCCTGTTTTCGAGCAGCAGGTCGCTTAGAGTCATTTCCCTTGTTCTCTGGTACTGATAGTTCTGCATCATATTCTGCATTTGATTTGGTATTTCCATGGCTGTTTTTTCGTTGCGGTAAACTCCATTTACAAGCATTATTTCCCCTTTTCTTTATAAATTATGCGCTTTAGGGTGTCTATTCAATTATCTTCAAAGTCCGAAAATGTATGGTTTTCAAAGCCATTACACAACCTGTATCGGTTATTTGTTATCGTAACTTTGCCAAGCAAATATTGCCATTACTATTTTTTTGCAGAAAGCTGTTTCAATTTCTACTCAGAATTCTTTTTCTTTCTTTTTTTTGCGGTTTTCTTTCTTTGAGTCTTTTTTGTATCGGAAGTTTTTTCAGTCTTTTTTGACTGTTGTTCTTTCTTTTTTTTGGTTTTTTTAGTGTTTTTTTCGGTCTTAGCCTCTGTTTTTGAAGTATTTTCCTTTTTATCGTCTTTTGCAGGAGCTTTTTGCTTTTTCTTTTTTGTTTTCTTCTTTTTTGATTTTCCGATTTTTTCCGGTTCCACTTCCTTTATTTCCGCATCTTGGAGTATCTTTTCTATACATTTCTGCTCTCTTGCCTGCATGTAGAACTGCTCGATTGAGCCATCCTTTGCGAGCTCTTCTCTCATTTTTTCCGGTCTCTTACCTCTTTGAGCAGCCACTTGTGCGATATAACCATTTATTTCTTCTTCAGTTACGTTAATTTCGAATTTATCTGATATTTTGCTCATTATGAAGAAGAGCTTTAGTTGTTCAACAGCCTGTTCCTGTGAGCTTGCTCGAAGCTGTTCCATTTGCTCCTGAATCTGCTCTTTTGGGGTACCCTGCATCAGCATGTTTGTGTATTGTCTTTGGAGTATTCTCATTGACTGATCAGCGACGACGTCGGCAGGCAGATCAAAATCTGTTTCCTGGAGGAGGTACTCATAAATTTGTCCGCTCATGACAGTTCTTGCCTCCCTTTCCATGTGCTGCTGCCTCATGTCCTCTATAGATTCCCGCAGTTCGTCTTCGTCACTGACACCAAATCTCTGGAAAAATTCTTCATTGAGATCTGCGGGTTTTAACGTTTTTACTTCCTTAATATTTATTTCCACATCAAATTTTTTGCCTCGGTACTCCTCTTTATAGAAAGTTTCTGGGACCTCCACTTTTTTGGACCTTGTTTCACTACTTTTTGCACCTTCGAGCAATTTATCGAGGTCCTGTACTGGAACCGGTCCGATGAATCCTCTTTCTCGAGCGAATATTTCGATGTTGTCCTCTTTTTCCACTTCCGGTCCGTCCTGTTCTTTTACGACGGCATCTGCAATGACCTGGTCACCTTTTTCGACAGGTTTATCCTTTGGTGTCCAAATACCTGCTCTTTTACGCATTTCTTCAACGGCTTCTGTTATCTGTTTTTCATCTATCTCGATAATGGGCTTTTCGATCTCAATTTTTTCCAGTTCGGGGAGTTCGAACTCAGGGGAGACCTCGATCTCGAAATCGTATGTAAGAGGTCCGGATTCCGGCAATTCGATGTTTTTATAGTCAATATCGGGGTCAGAAAGTGGTTTTACGTCAATCTGCTTTAATGCGTCTTCGCTGCTTTCAGCGAGAATCTGCAATTTTACCTGTTCGTTAACGTTTTCTCCGAAACGTTTTATAACGAGCCTCATGGGTGCCCTTCCCTTTCTGAAGCCTGGTATTACGGTATCTTTTGCGATTTGACGGAACTGTTCGTCGAGTTTTTTCTTAATATTTTCCTGTGGGACTTCAATTTCGACCTTTTTTTTGCATGGTCCTGTGTCTTCGATGTTAATTTTCAGGTTTGATTTTACGTCTTTTGTGTTCTGGTCATTTTTTTCGTCTTTGGCCATGCTTGACTCCCGTGAGTATTTTTTCTTTTAAAATAATTTTTTTCAGTTTCCATTAAAAAAAGCCCAAGGTATTAATCCTTCGGCCGTCTTAAAATCGCTTCGACTACAAGCTATTTAACACTTGAGCGACCACCGCCGGACTAACTACTTAGCCGATACCTCGCTAAAGCTATATATTTTTAATATATACTTTCAGAGCTTTTTATATAAAAGCGGGCGATGAGATTCGAACCCACGACATTCACGTTGGCAACGTGACGCTCTACCACTGAGCTACGCCCGCATAAATCAGGGGTTATTATATTATACAAAAAGGGGATTATGCAAGTATTTTTGGAATTTTAAAGAAAAAAATGGTTAAAATTGAGATTAGTGTCAAAAAAAGGTCGTCATGGTGTTTTTTGTTTAGAGTTGGCAAACAAAAGATGTCGGGTTTTTTTGCACAGGGAGGTATTAAGTGCCGATAAAAATATTATGAGCAATTTGTGAGATGCAGTTAAGGATTTGAAAAAGAAAGGTTAGAATCAATGCTTTCGAAGTATTTTTCATTTGAGGAAAAGGGTACCAATCTTAAGACTGAGGTTATAGCAGGTTTTACGACATTTCTGACAATGGCTTATATAATATTTGTGAATCCTGAGATATTATCATCTACAGGTATGGATAAGCAGGCTCTTGTAGCTGTAACCTGTATTGTTAGTGCATTGGCGACGATCGCGGTTGGTATGATAGCCAGGGCTCCTATCGCGATGGCACCTGGAATGGGATTGAATGCTTTTTTTGCATACAGCCTTGTTATGAATGAGCAGATCAGCTGGGAGACGGGTCTTGGGGTTGTTTTTGTTTCGGGACTTTTGTTTTTGATCCTTACTGCGGCGGGGCTTCGCAAAAGAATAGTTACTGCGATTCCTCAGTCGATGATAGCAGGTATCAGTGTTGGAATAGGTCTTTTTATTACGTTTATCGGATTGCAGAATCTTGGTCTTGTGATAGATTCAGAGGCGACACTTGTCCAGGCGGCGAGGATCAATCCTACGATACTGATAGGAGTAGCTGGACTTGTGGTGATGATATTTCTGGAGCTTAGGAATGTTAAGGGGTCTTTGCTTATCGGGATAGCGTTTTCGACGGTTCTGGCAGTGCTGCTGGGCAAAGTAGATCCGCCTGATAAGCTTGTCGGTCTTAGTCTGAATATATCCGATGTGGCTTTCAAGATGGATTTGAAGTCTGTTTTTCAATATTCACTGATCGGTCCGATTTTTACACTTATGTTTATTGATATGTTTGACAGTGTTGGGACTCTTATTGCGGTTGCTTATCCAGCTAAGCTTGTTAATGAAAAAGGGCGGATTCAGGGGCTTGACCGCTTACTGACAATAGACGCCGGTGCTACGATGTTCGGTGCATTGATGGGGACGAGTACGACGACAAGTTATATTGAGTCTGCGGCGGGTATTGAACAGGGAGGCAGGACGGGTTTTACGGCAATTGTTACGGGTTTGCTTTTTCTATTAGCAACGCTTTTTG
>CAZAYB010000017.1:21888-23363 GCA_964489215.1 uncultured Pirellulales bacterium | reverse complement strand
TACCTATTACCCACTTTTGTCCTTTCTGACGGGGCCGAAGATTACCGGTATAAGCGAGGGTGTCCTCGGGCACAGGATCCGGTGCAGAACCTCCGCCTGGGATATCAATGAAAGCAAGATTTATCATATTTTCACCAAACTGCTCAAGGCCTGCGCTGTACTCAGGGACAAGATCGGCGCAGGTCGGGCAGCTGTCGTGATAAAAGAAAGCTACTGACAGGCCGGTATTTAACTTATCAAGAATATCCACATGGTTCAGCATTTCACCAAGCAGTGCTCTTTTTTCTGCGTCAAGCACAACAGGTTCAATGTATTCGTCTTTTGCCTGCGATCCAGATTCTTCAGCGTTTTTTGTCTGGTCTTCTTTGTCCGATGAACTGCTCTGCTCATTTACCGGTTCAAGACTATGGTCAGGGTCCTGATTTACAGGTTCGGTACTTTTTATTGCTTCTGGATTGCCGACATTTTCATCGGTTTTATTATCCGGTAAATCCTGTGTATGATTAGTTTGTTGATCCTGATTCTTTTCCTGTTCGCTCGGTCCTGTTTGATTAACCTGCTGAGGCTCTTTAGCTTCGGCGTCGATGTCCGTTTCGCTGTTCGATAAAATGTTATTGTTTTGCGGCTGGGTTTGTTCGCCTATCGGGGGCTGGTCCGCTTCTTTGCCGTTATCCAAATTATCCGCACCGGCTCGCAATGTCCCGGTAAGGTCGACTATCTTAGGCTCAATCCTGTTAAATGCCATGAACGTAATAGTTCCCGCCAAAACAGCTGCTGTTATTACCCCGACAAAACACCAGTAAACAGGATTGGGCCAGGGCGGCGGCAATAACTTCTCATCTTTCGGTCGGAAAATCAGCATCGCGGCCAAAAAGGGCAGGTTAAAGGCAAAAAGCGTTACCCAGGGGTCAACGTCAACACTGCCGAAACAACCGCACGACTGCGCACCGCTAAAGCCTTTGTAAAGTGTATCTCCCAGAAAAACGATAAGAGCTGCAACACCAACCAGCCAGGCCGCCTTTCGAAAAAGACCGCTTACCATCCATATCCCAAGGCCTGTAACAAGCGGAATCTGTATCATGAAAAAAAGCCAGCTCTCCCAGAAACCTTTGCTGACTATGGGCTCTGTAACCATCATATGAACTTTCAAACCGGCTGCTGCAATCAGCACCAAACCGGTCACAGTCATCACCGCTTTGTTAATAATCTTCATATCAAGTTTCAATTTTGCAATTTCCTATAGCTGCTAAACCTAACAGGACAGTAAACAGGCAACGCCTTAAATCCCTGTCCTGTATAACGTTAACTAAAAACGACACGTGCCGTTATAATTTATTTCAATAATGATACGCCAAACAGGCCTGTTTTGTTTGAAATCATGCCCTCATCAGCAATCCGCCGTTAACGGCAATATATTCTCCGGTAATGAAACCAGCTGCCTCATTGCTTGCCAAAAACAGTATCGATTTTGCCAC
>CAZAYB010000017.1:0-21788 GCA_964489215.1 uncultured Pirellulales bacterium | reverse complement strand
TCCTGCCTTTCTATAAGTGTACCGGCATTGTTTACCAAAACATCCAGACCTTTTGCCTCTTTGACAAAATCATTGACCAAACTTTTGACCTCTTGCTCATCGCGCATATCGGCCCGAAGCAAAACCCCGTCTGAATGTTTTTTTACTTCCTCGAGCGTCTTTTCTCCGCCGCTTTTTGTTCTAAAATAATGCACCCCCACAAAACAGCCTTGCTTTGCAAACATTACCGCTGCTGCCTGTCCGATACCGCTGCTTGAGCCTGTAACCAGAACTTTTTTTCCTTTAAGATCTTCAAAATTCATAAAAAACCTCTCTGCGTACTTATCATTTAATTATGTTTATCTTCAGAACTTTCATTCGTGTGCCATTGTACAGGCCAGAAAACATAATCGCCTCCAGCCTGCTTGCCCCAGTTTTCATTATGGTCGCCCAGATCATCATCAAAATCAGCTCCCACACTGTAAAGCTCAAATCCGCCGGAAGCTGCCCTGTAAATAAATTCTTTTTCTGCATAAGGGTCCATTGCTTTTATGTCAAGCAATCCTTTTTTTCTTAACTGCTCAATGTTATCAGGTAAGCTACCGAATTTATTTTTATAATCCATACATCCTGTACAAACAATAAAAGCTGCCAGGCGGGCATGAACCCGATGATGACTTTCAGCTGTCTTAAGCAATCCATCGACGAGAGGCCTTAGGAAAATATTTTTTCGTGCCTTTAGCTTAAGCTCATTAATTTCACCTTTAAGCTGTATCGGCCTTGAGGAAGCTGCTTTATTGAAAAACTTCAGGGCCTCATCCATCTGCTGCCGGAAGCGTGTTCCGTTTTCTTGTACAAAATCTTCCGCGATTTGCTTTTCCCCGTCAAAATTGAATACATCCTCCCTGAAAATACTGACACATTCAGCCTGAACATCCTTCAAAAAAGAAGAATCAATCTGGTCAATATCCAACAGATCATAAAGCATACGCACCGCAAGCTTGCGCCATTCTATGCCGGTCCGTTTTTCAGAGACAACAATATTTCCGCTGCAAAACTGTATCCCGAGCCTGTATATCAGGTAACAGTCTTTGAGTATCTCCGAATAATTTCCCCTGTAGGCGTTTACATGACTTCTGATATACAGACCGTTAACAATATCCATTAGCGTCTGGTTTCGGTGAAGAATCTGCTGCTTTAACTTTTCTGAATCCGACGGATAGTCAAACTTAAGGTAATCCTGCTGAACTGCCCTTTCCAGCGAAAAAAAAGCTTCAAGATTCTTTATTACCCACCCCTGAACCTGGTCCATGGTCTTTTCGTCGGGTCTTTGGCCAAAACCGCCCTTTTGCAGATAATCCTTAACCGTCGCAGTTGGTTTTTTATAAAGAGCTATAGCTTCCTGATAGTATTTGGCCGCGTTTACTGGGACCTTGTTTTTTTCAGCATCGGCGTCTTTAACCGCAGCGGCTTCCTTCTTTATCGGCTTAGATCCTGTCAATTCAGATATACGCGCCAAAAGGGAGAACTCGTCAAAACTTTTTAAGCTCTGGTTTTGTCCTGTCTTAAAATACTTTCTCAGCCTTTTTTTACCATCAACCTCTATCACTGCCGAATAGTCATTAACAGGCTTATAAATATCTCCATCCTTTTTCACAAAAACAACGTACCTTTTACCCTCGTCAAAAACTCTTACCGAAAAAGATACGCTCGATTTTGTTTTAGCCTCTATCCTGAAACTAAATCCTGTTTTGATATTGCCTTTGTAAACCGACTCAGCTGTTACCTCCGCGGTCTGACCTGCCAAAACCTTCTGCACCTTTTGCGCACGAACCACAGCTATAACATCCGAATCTGCCGTGAGTTCTTCAAGCACCGCAAACCTGGCATTGGATAAACCGCAAATACTGACAAGAAAAAAAACTATCAGCTTAAAATTATTCATCTATATTACCGTTTTTATCTTCTAAATGGAGCTGGTCGAATTCAACGCTGAACCGGTCCAGCCGTTTTTGCCCTTCGTCATACTGGCTCAAAGCGTTCCGCATATGCTTGCCTACCAGATTATAAGTCTGGCAAAAACTATCAACACCTATACGCAGCTTTTTTAGTCCGGTCAGTATCCTGGCCGCCTGTTGTTCAACCTGTAAACCCTTAAGACCCATCACAACTGTCATTAAATATGTATAAAGTAAATTCGGCGAAACCGGAATCACCTTGCGGTCAAGAGCGTAATTAAGCAAATCCGCACGGTCATGGTCCTGTTTTACAACTGTTTCGTAATAAACATTCTCCGCGGGAATATACATAAGGGCAAAATCAAGTGTACCCTCATCGGGCAGAATATAACTTTGAGCAATCTTATCAATATGATTCGAGACATCCTTTTGAAATTGTCTTCGAAACCTGCTTTTATCCTGCTGGTCCTGTGCCTTTACAATCTGCTCAAAAGCGGGCAAAGGGAACTTGGCATCAATAACAACCAAATTATCCGACATCTTTACAATCGCATCAGCTATTTTTCCGTTGCGGAACTGGTGCTGAACATTAAAGCTTTCCTTAGGCAACACATCCTCGAGCAATCTCAAAAGCGACATCTCTCCGAACTGGCCGCGCTGTTTGGGGTTCATAAAAATATTCTGAAGCTTCTGAATATCCTCACCAATCTTTGCCATCTGCTCACTGGTACGGTTCATTCTTCCTATCTGTTCGCCAAGATCCTTCAACCTGCCCTGGCTGTTTTCGAGAAACTTGCTTATGTTTTCCTGACCTGTCTTCAGATTGCTCTCAACATTGCGAGAGAAATTTTCCTGAGAATTACGCACATTTTCAAGCTGTTTGCCCAGTGAATCTATTACAACGGACTGGGCAGCGCTTTCTCGGCGGGAATGACCTATAACAATACCGACAAAAAGAACACCTGCGAGAATAACACCGCAAAACAAAAGCAAAATCACAAGAAGTATTTCAGTCATTGAAACTCCAATAAGCAAAAAGAGCAAAAAAATTATTATCGTAAGGAATTATTATGTATATGCAATCTATTACTAACCAGCGAATCCTGCTAAAACCAGCGGCAACAAAAAAATCAATCTTCTTTTGCTCGTTGTTTCAACAAAAAACATTGACGGTAACCCAATTTCAGCCTCATTATAAATTAACCGCTGTGCATAGTCAAAATATTAGTTATCCGCCAAACCTGCCGAATAAACTCGACCCACAATCGCCCAATTAGTTATTTATGCCCATATTCGATTAAGCAAAATACTGCAAAAGGCATAAGCAAAGGACGCGATTTGTCCAAAACCAGCTAAACAGCGTCATTTTAGCTTTATTATCAGATAAATGATTGTATATTCAAATATGCTGCCTGACCAATGTGATCAGCGGCCTGAATGATAACTCAAACAGGAGAAAAAAAATGAAACCAAAAAAACACAAGTACAGAGGCCCGCCGTGAACGCAAAAACCACTGAATGATTTCAGCGGTTAATGGGGGCGATTTATAAGTCCGCGCCTGCGGCAGGGATTGAGCCTACTATGTATTAAATATTTACAAATCTTAAAATCCTTAAGGGGGTTAAAATGAAGTATCTGATACCATTTACAATTATTGTATTACTGACAGCAATGTTCGTGACCGGCTGTCAGGAAGAAGAATATTCCTATAAGGAACAACCTTTAGGAAGAGCAAAACTAAACTTTCCAGACAGTCCAAACGGATGCGCCGAGGCACCTAAGAATAAGAAAAAAATGGCGTACACCCAACCCAAAACCAAGCATATGACAAATCCGTGTCAGGCTGCGGCTTCAATGAAAAAAACTTCAGCATCATCGATACCGGCAAACGCGGTAAGAATTGAGAAAATGGCTCCTGAACAGGTTTCAAAAAACCAGGAATTCACTTACAGAATGAAGGTCATGAACACCTCCAGCCAGACACTGCAAAATATTAACATCTCTGATCAACTGCCGGATAATATGGAACTTGTCAGCTCTTCACCTTCTCATAAGATGAAGGGCCAGACCGCACACTGGCATTTTGATCAGCTCGGTTCAAACGAATCGCAAATGATCTCCGTAAAGGCAAAGGCAACTTCGGGCCAGTCTATAAACACATGCGCCCATGTTACCTACGATGCTCCGATGTGCGCCCAGATAGCTATCGTCGAACCTAAGCTCAGACTTGTCAAAGTTGCACCCGAGAAGTCTTTGTCATGTGACAGAATACCGCTTAAATACGTCATCAAAAACACCGGGACAGGTTACGCATGCGATGTTAAAATCACCGATCAGCTGCCCGATGGAATGATGACCGGCCAAAACCAGCGTCAGGTCAGCTTCCACGTCGACTCGCTGGCACCGGATCAGTCAAAGCAATTCGAGGTTATGGTCGATGCTGCCGGCCCGGGAACATACTCAAGTTCTGCTATGGCAATGAGCAGTAATTCCGGAGAGATAGAATCAAATTCACCGCAGATAATGGTAAGCGAACCTGCCTTGAAGATCACAAGCTCGGCACCTTCCAACCAATACCTCGGCAGAGACGTAACATATAACTTTACCGTACACAACACCGGCAACGGACCTGCAAACGATACGACACTGGTCGTAAACGTTCCATCAGGTATAAAGTTCCAGCGGGCTACCATGGGAGGTAAGTACACACATTCATCGCCGGGCAAGGTTACATGGAACCTCGGCAATATTCAGCCCGAAGGAAAACAGCAGGTACAGATGACTTTGTCCTATGAGCATGAAGGCCAGCTAAAGACAAACGCCGTCGCAACCGCTCATTGCGCAGAGGACGCTACTGCACTTGCCGCCACAGACTTTAAAGGAATACCTGCCATACTGCTGGAAGTTGTCGACCTTAACGACCCGGTTGAGTTGGGCGAGCAGGTAACCTATCAGATAACCGTTACAAACCAGGGAACCACCGCGGCAAAGGATATTGCAGTCAAGTGCATGGTGCCTCAGGGCATGAATTACATATCTTCCTCCGGTGCAACCTCGGCAATGTCAACCGGCCAGGAGATAAATTTCGCTAAACTTGCAAGAATTGCTCCCGGTAAAAAGGCTTCCTGGATGGTAAGGCTTCGCGCTTCAGAAGAAGGAATAGCAAACTTCGAAACACACGTTACTTCACAGCATTTCCAGACCCCGATACGTGAAACCGAGGCCACAAATCTTTTCAAGATTCAGATGCAGTAAACTAAGGCGTTATTGAATGTATGAAAAGAAACCTGCAAAGAACTGAAAATTAACAGTTACTTTGCCGGTCAATTAAAACCTGTAATAAGGCAGCAGACATGCGGGCAGGTGCATAAGCATTGTAAGACCTGCATGTCTTTTTTTTGGCATAACGCAAAATAATACCCAACACAAATATAAAACATCTGTTTACCCGCTTTTTCTTGTAAATCATTTATTTATCAAATAATTTCTGCCGAAAAACAAGGCTGACATACCAAAAAAGTACTTCTCAAAATTATATCGATTTTTTGGCTTGAACCTGCACCTCTAAATTTCGTAAAATCTGGCGGTCATATCCGTTGTGGCAAAAACTTAACGTTTTTACGGATTGATAATAGCGGTTAATTAGTACGCTGTTTCGCGCTTGTGATGCAATTTTGGATTATTTTATAAGTCCGGAAATTTTTTCTTATCTTTTATGCTTCAAAAGCCGAATCATTACTAACCGCGTTTTATTTGTAAACTGTTTTGTAAACCTGTTAGTAAAGTGAAGCCATGAAGCAATTACCGGTAATTTTGATTATCTTATTAACTATCTGCGCAAACTTTGTTCTCGCCGATGCCCCGGCCGGTTCAGATGCCCCTGAACTGACAATAGATCAATGGGTATCGACAAACCATCCCGATATTGGGGACTTAAAAGGCAAGCCCGTCTTTCTGGAATTCTGGGCGACATGGTGCAAGCCCTGTGTAAAAAATATCCCCCATCTCAACGACCTTTACAAAAAATACAATGAAAAAGGGCTCCAGTTCATAGCGCTTTGCCAAAACAACATGACGCCGAAAAATTTGAAGAAATTCATCGATAACAACAATATCGACTACCCTGTAGCACTTGATAACGGTTCGGCTGACTGGTACTATATCCGTGCATATCCTACAATCGTACTGGTAAACGCAAAGGGCAAAATCACCTGGCGGGGTTATCCATGGAGCGATGAACTTAATAACGAGATTGAAAAGATAATTGTCGATTTGCCGAAACCGCTTACCGCCGACCTGGAAATGGGACCTTTCAGCGAATTGGAAGATTCATTAAACGGCGGAGAAAATTTCGCCCAGGCATATTACACAGTTATGGCTCACTGCAATAACCAAAGCAACGTCAATAAGGCAAAGGCCGCTAAAAGGATAATTGAGCATCTCAACAGCAGGATTTCTCAAAAGGTCCTTTCAACAAGAAAGCTAAGCCTGTCAAACCCCGTAAGGGCATACTACCAATACGCTGATATTATAAATACTTTCGGGCCGGTGGAACCTGTAACACCCGCTTATAAAGAATGGCGAAAACTTTGCCGAAATAGACAGGTAAAAAAAGAACTCGCAATGCTCTCCGAAAGCGATTGACCTATTTTTTAAGTTCTGCTGCGATAAGCGATTTTTATCTCAATAAATTTCTTTAAAAGCAGATAAATACTGATATACTATTACCTGTTTGAAAAACCGAACAAGGCAGTCTTTTATCACTATCGGTCCGGAATTCAAAATGAAAATATAAGAGGCTTGTAGCTTTAGACATATTAGCAACATAAGTGCTCCAGATAATTTATTAAAAAAGGCAAAGGGAAAATTATGCCTTTTAACATAAGATTAGTAACGACATATCCGCCCCGCAGATGCGGCATAGGAACATTTTCAAGAGATCTGGCAAACGCACTGTCGCATTTTACCGCTGAGATCGGCCATATCAGGGTCGCAGCCATTGACCACAGCAAATGCCCGTACAATATACCCGTAGATCTGACAATAGAGCAATACAACACTCAAAGCTGGAACCAGAACACAAATGAAATAATCTCAAAAATACGGGAATCGGCAAATCCAACCATTGTAGTTCTTCAGCATGAATACGGACTGGACCCTGACGAAAACAAAAACGATTGCAAGGGAATGAACTATGTAAAAATGGCAAGAGCCTTTGCCGCTCACAAAATAATCTGCATAACATACCTGCATACCGTACTTGATAAACCAGACCCACATCAAAAACTCATAATTCAGCAACTCGCCCAAAGCTGTGACGGACTTGTTGTAACCACCGAATCCGCAATCGACATACTTACATCAGATCAGTACAGCATAGACCCGGCAAAACTTAAACATATCGACCACGGAATAAGAATGCAAAACCCCTCCCAGTTCGACAGACTGGAAATAAAGGAAAAGTTCGGCCTGAATGACCATTTCGTCGCAACCACTTTGGGACTGTTAAGCCCGGGAAAAGGCCTCGAAGTAGGGCTTACAGCTTACGGAAAGTTTATAAAAGAATCATGCACACCGCAGCAGCGGAAAAAGATAGTTTACCTTATCGCAGGACAATGTCACCCGGACTTTATCACAAATAACAGCGGAAAAGACTACCGAAATTATCTCAAAAATATTGAAAATGCCATTAAACAGGCTCAGCTTGAAGATATCCATGTAAAGGAACTTAATAAAAAAATAGATTACGACAGTTACGATGTGGTCTTCCTGGAATCTTATCTCGAAGAAGACATACTGATGAGCCTATACGGAGCAACCAATGTCATGATATTGCCGTACCTCAACCAGCAGCAAATATCATCAGGCATACTCGCCGATACTCTTGGAGCGGGCAGAGCAACAATAGCAACAAAATTTATGTACGCACAGGAACTGATAAACTCTAATAAATCATGCCCCCCCGGCGTAGTTATTGGCAGACATGCAAGGGGAATACTGGTTGACACCGGTAACGACTGTGCAAATCAAATCGCAAAGGCACTGGACTTTCTGGTATTTAATACAGAACAAAGGCTCAGAATGGAAAAACAGGCACACCAAAGGGGTTATCAGATGAGATGGATAAACAGTGCCTGGGCCTTTATACAATATATACAGTTCCTAAAAGAAGAAAGGGACATTGTAACAGGCAGAGGTATGCGATTCAAAAGAGTGAAAAGTTCAAAACTTCAGCAAAGGCCCTTAACCGTAAAAACCTCTGGTAATAATTGACAACCGCCCAATGAAGAAGGATGCTGTAAAATGGATTTAACGGCTATAATTGAATCACCGATTTTCAGTTGGATAATTGTACCTTTTCTGATATTCCTGGCAAGAATAATGGACGTATCACTGGGTACGATAAGATTTATTTTCATCTCAAGGGGATTTAGAAATCTTGCACCTGTCGTGGGGTTTTTCGAAGTGCTCATCTGGATAGTCGTAATAGGACAGATAATGCAAAATCTCCTCAACCCCTTAACCTATATAGCATACGCGGCTGGTTTTGCCGCTGGAACATATATCGGATTAGTAATAGCTGAAAAACTGTCCATGGGAAACGTGCTGATAAGAATATTCTCCAGGAAAGATTCTCTCGAACTGATGAACGCACTGAGAGATCAAAATCACGGTGTTACAACTGTCGACGCACAGGGCTCAAGAGGCCCGGTAAAGCTTATATTTACTTTCGTGCAGAAAAAAAACACGGAAAAAGTAATAAAGCTAATCCAAAAACATAACCCCAAAGCATTTTACACCATCAGTGAAGTCGAAATGGTGCAAAGCGGTGTTTTCTTCAACAGTCCGCCGCGTCAATTAATGCCCCCTTTAAGGCCTTTCAGAAAAGGTAAATAAAACTTGGCCGATCACCTCGTAATACTGAAAAAAATATATATCGATGCCATACTCGATAACAAAAAAACAATAGAATCTCGCCTGCTAAAAACCCGAGTTGCACCTTTTGGCAAGGTAAAAAAAAACGATTGCCTATATCTGAAAAAGTCAGCAGGAGCTGTACTTGCCGTTGCAAATGTTAAAAAAGTAAAACAATATGAAAACCTGGATTCGGAAAAAATTAAACTCTTAAAAAAGCAATACAATGACAAAGTAATGGGCGCAGACGAATACTGGCAGATGAAGCAAAACGCAAAATTCGCCGTCTTTATATGGGTAGAAAACATAAAAAAACTCGATACTCCGATAAAGATTCAAAAAAAAGACTGGAGAAGCTGGGTAGTACTGACAGAACAAAAAAACTTTGGCCTCTTAAAGCCCAACCAGCAAAAACAACAATCAGCAAACCCTTATGTATAAAAAAAAGGACCTCTGCGTCCCCTTTGCAGAGATCCTTAAAGTGAAGCCCGTTGAGTCCCCCCCAAAGAGCTTCAGATGCCCCTCTCGGGGTTATGGCAATCCTGCCCTGCAAGCGGCCAGGACAGGCAGCAAGGAGGCCAAACGGTAAGCCCCAGTCTACCACCGGGCGGAGGAGGAAGAGGAGTAACCCGGCTAAAACTGTCTGTCATTCGGCCTTCCGGATAAAATATAAGAAATAATCCTCATCATGACAAATCCGACCTGCACCTTTTTTAGTAAATAATCTTAAATAATGACTGGCTTTGATAATTGCCTTATACCGGACCCCTTAAAAATTGCGCCTAAGATTTAAACCGGCCATTGATGTTAAGCATTTTATTAGGGCCGATAACATTAAACCTGCAAAACACCTGAAAATAGTGTTCGCTGTTTCCATAACGGTGGCCCGCGACCGGCAATTACACAACAAACAAATTTATCAAAATGCATATCTAAAAGACTCATCTGAACACCTCGTTATCCATAATTCATTCAAAACTGCTGATTGCTCTAAACCCCCATTTAAGTAGCTCAATCGTAAGTATTATTATAGCTTGTAAGGCCAGAAATTTCAAGATAAATTAACATATTCTAAAAAATTTATTCACATCCCAGACTAAAACTGCCTCTATACCTAATAGCCCGCATCTTATAGGACCTTTAGGAGATTTTTTTCGTTAGTCTTTGTTTTTTTTCTTTTAATTGACCGCTGCCCTGACTATTTACAGATACAAATTCTTTTTTTATTGATATTTTGTCAGGTTGTCGAAATACTATTTGCCAGCCAAAAGCAGATTAAACATAAGGTACCCATAATTTAATACCAGGATTTTGTAATGCCAAAAATATCACCTGTCAGACCCGCACTAATCCCTATTGCCTTAACAGCTTTGTTTCTATCGGCAGTAACTGGCTGTCAGCAACCTGAAACAGCCTCAACCCCCCGCCAGTTAAGATATACTGAACCTGCAAAACACCTGAAAAACAAAATAATAGCTGGAAGATCAGTAATAGGAAGACCAATACACATTTATGTCCTTGGTAATGGACCAAAAAAAATATTCATCATGGCAGGCATTCATGGAAACGAACCGGCCGGTATACCACTGGTCTACAAACTCAGGGAACACCTGTTAAATAATCCCCTGCTGCTTAACGGAAAAACCGTTGTATTAATGCCTGTGGCAAACCCGGACGGAACATTACTTAATACAAGACATAATGCAAACGGTATAGACCTGAACCGCAATTTTCCCGCTGATAACAGAATAAACAACAATAATTACGGTTCCTCGCATCTGTCTGAACCGGAAGCACAAACCATAGTCAACGTAATCGAACAGTATAAACCCTCAGTCGTTATTTCAATACATCAGCCCTACGGATGCGTCGATTATGATGGGCCGGGCTTAAAACTTGCAAAAAACATGAGCCTGGCATGTCAGCTGCCGTTTAGAAAACTCGGCACAAGACCCGGCTCAATGGGAGCCTACGTTGGAAACGAACTGAATATTCCGATAATAACCCTGGAGCTGCCAGCAGGAATCGAAAAAAACTCTGACAAATGGCTCTGGAACAGGTACGAACAATGCCTGCTGACTGCGGTAAACTTCAAACTGGCAACCGATAATGAACAATGAATTGTTCCGCTTCGTTGAAATATCATAGGATACCTCTAACCTCTTTAACATATCAAATCACCTCTTAGAGCTTAAAAACGCTTTTTTTGCCATATTCAGCCATTCATTCGAACTTCAAAAAAAACTGCTCGTATTTATCCATAGTAAGTTACTATGAAATATTGATAATATGGGATGAGATTATGATAAGGCAACATAAAATATTTACTAAATTTTTGATGATTTTAGCAGCAGCGTTTGTTTTGTCATGTAATGACAGTTCATCCCCAATGACAAAGGAAGGAAACACGCAGAATATGAACACGGCACAGAAAAAAAGAGCCGATTTGAATATAAGTGATCAAAATTACCCAACATTACCTGACGATAAATGGAAACAGATATTGACAGAAAAAGAATATCACATTTTAAGAGAAAAAGGCACTGAAAGAGCTTTTTCAGGTAAATACGCCAATTTTTACGAAAAAGGCACTTATAAATGTGCCGGTTGCGGACAAAAACTGTTCAGTTCCGAAACAAAATACAAGTCCGGGACAGGCTGGCCAAGCTTTTATCAACCCGTAAAAGAGCAAAACGTCGCCGAAAAGCCCGATAAAGGCCTGTTTATCTCAAGAACAGAAGTCCTGTGCAGCAGATGTAATGGTCATCTCGGACATGTATTCAACGATGGACCACAGCCTACAGGCCTTAGATATTGTATAAACTCAGCTGCTCTGGATTTTGAAGAACAATAAATACCGATACTTTACAGTTATGATGAAGGTATGCCCAGACTTTCATCAATAATCAGGCTCGGTAAGATGTGTTATCTGCCGGGCCTGATCTTTAAATAACTAAAACAGCTATAGACACCCCTAAACTTTGCCGATGTATGAAATAACTACTAAAATATCAAATTTGTGTCCAGGAGCAAAGATATGAGCGACAAAATATCTGTTTTAGTCATTGATGACGATAAAGATATGCTTGATATGGTCCAGTATGCACTGGATTTAGCAGGTTTTGATATTGTAACTGTAGATGACGGAAAAAAAGGGCTTAAATTGGCAAAAAAGAACCTGCCTGATATTATACTTCTGGATACCACAATGCCTGAAATGGATGGACTACAGGTCCTCTCACACCTAAAACACGATGACAAAACCAAGGATATACTCGTATTCATGCTCACCGGCAAAACCACCATGAATGACGTAGAAATCGCTTTTAATTTTGGTGCAGACGACTACATCACAAAGCCTGTAGAGGTCATGAAACTGGGAAATATCATCAAGGCCAAAATGCAGAAGTTTCAAAAAGCCTGAAAAACAGTATTTCAACCAAAAATCTAACAGAAAACAGTTAAAAAATCTTACCATCCACCAGCCCCTAAGTCACTTGAAAACAACATCTTACACCCTTTAAACCTCTTTTTTTCTTGATTTTTACCTTACATTCGATTATAATAACACTTGTAATAGTTAATAAAAGTTCGGGGGTGTGTTCACCACACATTATTAATGAATGATGAGGTGCAAAAATGATTAAAAATTTCTACTACAAGTTCTGGGTTCCGTTTACTGTAACAAAAAAGAGAATCTTAATTTTGGCGATAGCCACTTACATTGCACTTTGCTAATGTCAGTCTGACGGTCAGACTGAAGTATATTAATGGTAAGAGCCGGTCGAACAAGCCGGCTCTTTTTTTTGCGCTTTTCTGCAATCTCAACTTGAAAATAATTCGCCTATAATTTAACATATTTTCTTAAGGGTAGACTTATCCGCAAAAATGAATTTTTGGAGGTTCCCGCAAGTAAATAAATGACAAAGGAGGTCAAATGATAGTAGTTACCGGCGGTGCTGGCTTTATAGGTTCTGCATTGGTCGCAGCACTTAACCAAAGGCAAATTGAAGACATCATAATAGTTGACATACTTGGCGATGACCAAAAGTGGAAAAATCTCCGAAAACTCAATTTCTGCGATTACCTCGAAGCAGACGAATTCTTCTCTGTTATTGCATCTGAAAACCCAAAATGGAAAATTGAAACCATCTTCCACCTGGGAGCATGCAGCGACACCACCGAAACTGACTGCACATACCTGGTTAAAAACAATTATGACTGCTCAAAAATGCTCGCTAACTGGGCACGCAAAAATAACACAAGGTTCATCTACGCATCAAGCGCAGCTACTTACGGCGATGGGCTAAAAGGATTCAAGGATGACCAGGAAAAAATACAACAACTTATACCGCTGAACATGTACGGCTACTCTAAACAAATGTTTGACCTGTGGGCAAAAAGAACCGGACTGCTCAAAAAGGCCGTCGGACTTAAATATTTCAATGTTTTTGGCCCAAACGAATACCACAAGGCAAACATGAGAAGCTTCATCATAAAAGCCTTCGAACAGATAAACAAAACCAAAAAGGTTTGCCTTTTCGCCTCTGATCATCCCGATTACAGCAACGGAAACCAGGTCAGGGACTTCCTCTATATAAAAGATGCCGTTAAAATGACACTGTTCTTTTACGATAATCCCAAACTGGCAGGAATATATAACATCGGAACCGCAAAGGCAAGAACATGGAACGACCTGGCAAAAGCTGTCTTCGACGCCCTTAATATAACCGAAAACATCGAATACATCCCAATGCCCGAAAACCTCAAAGGAAAGTATCAGTATTTCACACAGGCAGACATCGAAAAACTAAGAAAGGCAGGCTATAAAGACGACACCTTTACCCTTGAAGCTGCCATTGACGACTATATAAAAAATTATCTGATCGATTCCGAACACATCGGGCCAAAAGACAGTACACAAATCATCAGCTCCGTCTAATGACAGTCTGATACTCAAGACCATTAAAAATTGCGCCCTGAGGTTTAAGCCGGTCATTGACCTTAAGCGAATTTCTTTAGAGCCGCTAATATAAATTTGTTTTTTTACAATACCCATAAGGTTTAATAATATGCCCTTTACCCCCTACCATTTCGGTCCAAGCGGCTTTATAAGCCTTATTTTTTACCGCTGGATAAATGTCCCCATGTTCCTGTTTGCAAATGTCATCATTGACGTCGAAGTACTTTTCGCAGACGGAATGTTCCCTCACAGAAACTGGCACTTTCACAGCCTGATAGGCTCAGCACTGATATGCGCCCTCACCGCTGCGGTTATGTATTCAATCAAACCGATAAGGCTTATAATAATAAAAATTACCGCTGTTTTTTTGCCTGGCCACAAGCCGAACCTCTTATCTTTTATCACTGCCGCTGTCCTTGGCGGCTGGGCGCATGTACTAATAGACGCAATATACCATTATGATGTCCAGATGTTCTGGCCATGGATGAAAAACTCAAGACCATTATGGAGACTAATGACACAGCAGCAGGTAAAAACATACTGCCTTGCATTTTGGGCATTAACTGTTATCCTGTATATTGCAATATTATTATTTTCATACAGGCAAAAAATTAAAAATGGAAACAAAAGTACTTCTTAACGACCAGATAACCCAGGAAATAGACAGTGCCATAAGAAGAACCCTCATCGTCACCTTCCCCCATGAAGCAGACCATTTCGCAAAAAGCAGAACCCTTTACGATAATGAACCCTACATAACCTCTGTAATCATGGACGGCTCGGTAGCCGCCGCACACGCAGCAGTAATTAAAAGAACCGTCTCCGTAGGAAATAACCTGTATAAATGCGCCGGCATAGCAAATGTTGCTGTTTTGCCAAATTACCGCGGCAAAAAAATTGGACGGCACGCACTTAAAGCCGCTCTTACCGACGCCGCCGTTAAAGACTTCGACTTCGCAATGCTCTTCGCAAAAGACTCCCTGCGTAATTATTACGCAAAATGCGGATTCATTTCGATACCGCAGTCAACAGTAACCCACTTTTCAAAGGGCAAAGAGACTGTTATACCAGGCTCAAGGGTTATTATGTATTTCCCGCTTTCAATTAAAGATTTTCCACCAGGAAATATACATCTTCGAGGCACAAGATGGTAAAAACCGCCATCTGCGCAAATACTTGCTTTCATTCGCCCAATAATGTATAATCCGCACTTTGTAAATGATCTCTTTAGGAATTGTAAAAATGACCCAAAGTACAAACCAGCAGCTTGAACAGCTAAAACGCGGAACAGTAGAGGTTTATAGCGAAGAAGAACTGCTCGAAAGACTCGAAAACGCAAAAAAAAACGGTAAAAGGTTAAGAATAAAACTGGGTATGGACCCAACCGCTCCGGATATCCACCTCGGCCACACTGTTGTACTTAGAAAATTACGCCAGTTCCAGGACATGGGGCACAAAGCCGTGCTTATCATCGGAGATTACACTGCAAGAGTAGGAGACCCTACCGGACAAAACTCCACAAGACCCATACTGGACTCCGAACAGATTGAAGCTAACGCAAAAACTTACTTCAAACAGGCCGGAAAGGTCCTCGATATATCAGAGGAAAAATGTGAAATTAGATATAACAGTCAGTGGCTGGCAGACTTAAAACTCGCAGATATCATAAAACTAACTGGCTCAATGACTGTCGCAAGAATGCTGGAAAGAGACACTTTCGAGCTGAGGTACAAAAAAGGCGACCCCATCGGAATACATGAATTCCTTTACCCTTTAATGCAGGGCTACGACTCGGTCATTATCAAAAGCGACGTAGAACTGGGAGGTACCGACCAGACATTCAACAACCTGGTTGGAAGAGACCTCCAAAGACTAAACGACCAGCCGCCGCAAATCGTCATTACTATGCCGATTCTGGTAGGACTCGACGGCAAGGAAAAAATGAGCAAATCCAAGAAAAATTACATCGGAGTTACAGACCAGCCTGACGACATGTTCGGAAAGGTAATGAGCATATCTGACGAAATGATGGACAATTACTTTACTTTGCTGACTGATATCACCCGTGAAAAAATAGACGAACTTATTGACCCCTCAAAAACACATCCGAAAGAGGCAAAGGTCCTGCTCGGCAAAAAAATCGTTGAAACATTCTACAACGAGGCTACCGCTGAAAACGCCGCTGCAAACTTCGAAAAGGTATTCGCCCAGAACAAGCTTCCCAAAGACATACCGACCGTAAAAGTAACCGCAGAACCAATTCCAGCAGGTAAACTTTTAACTGCCTGCAATCTCGTAACAAGCGGCTCAGAAGCCAAAAGAATGATAAAGCAGGGCGCAGTCAAAATAAACGACAACAAAATCAAAACCCACACAGACCAGATAACACCTCAAAACGATATGGTAGTACAGGTCGGAAAACGTAAATTTGCAAAAATACAAATTACCTAAATTGACACCAGGGGGCCGGTTATGTCAAATCAGGTAGCCTGAAAACTTGCCCTTTTCCCTCCCACCGAAAATTTACCACGAACAAATTTTGCCTCACGTCTTATAATATAATGAACATACAAGCAGTTTGGACGTCAAAATTAAAAAAACAACTCTAATGACCAACTTCGCGGATTTTTCTTAAAGAAATTCTGCAAACACTGACGATTTTTTATATGAAAAGTTTTCTCCCCTCCGGAAAACATCGGGTAGCTTTGCTGCCTGATGTTTTCTTTTTATCATCTTTCAGACTTACCTGCTTTCTCTATATTGACAAACACACAATAATCGCTATAATCATCCTGATTAGTTAAGTAAACAGGAATGAAAAATGGCACTGACCGCAAGGATGCAAAATAATAAGCAGTGGTTCATAAAACCATCTCATAAAAAAGCCCCCGAACTGGCAAAAAAACTGAAAATCTCAACTGTACTTGCACAACTGTTAATCAACAGAAGAATCCAGACCGAAGAAGAGGCAAAATCGTTCCTTACACCCAGACTTACCGAACTGATCGAGCCGGAAAAAATGCCAGGCATTGAAGCTGCAGTACAAAGAATCGCAAAAGCACTTAAAGACAAACAAAAAATTGCTGTTTACGGGGACTACGACGTCGACGGCATAACCGGGACCGCAATTCTTTGCGAAATCATTAAAATGCTCGGAGGATCTGTACAATTCTACATTCCACATAGAGTTGACGAAGGATACGGACTCAACGAAGAAGCAATAAAACAGCTCGCTTCAGACAACATAAACCTTATCATAACTGTCGACTGCGGAATATCAGCCGTTCACACTGCTCAGCTGATAAATCAGCTTGAAATGGACCTGATTATCACCGACCACCATCAGCCCCCCAACCAGCTGCCAAACGCAAAGGCAATAGTACACCCTCTCCTGGACAACAGCTTTGCAAACCCCAACTGTTCAGGCTCAACCGTCGCTTTCAAACTTGCATGGGCTCTTGCAAACAACTTCAAAAAGAACGGGAAAACATCTCCGAAAATGAGACAGTTCCTGCTGAACGCAACTATGCTCGCTGCGATGGGAAGCGTAGCCGATGTCGTTGATATGACCGGAGAAAACAGAATACTTACAAGCTATGGCCTAAAGGCACTGCCGCAGTCAAACCTCAAGGGAATTAAGGCACTTATTCAAAGCGCAGGACTACAAAGCACCCAGATAGACAGTTATCACATAGGGTTCAGGCTGGCACCGCTGATAAACGCCGCAGGAAGAATGGGACACGCAAGGCTGGCCGTGGAACTGCTGACAAGCGAAAACGAAATGAGATGCTTCAAAATCGCTGAATACCTCAAGGGACAAAACAATCAAAGAAGACAGGTCGAAAAGGAAATACTAAAACAGGCAATGGAAATGATAAAAAACCATGGACTTGACCACCCGGACAGAAAAACCATTGTACTGGAAAATGAAAACTGGCACAGCGGAGTAATAGGCATAGTAGCAAGCAGAATCGTAGACAAGTTCTACAGACCTGCCATACTCATCAATTCTTCCTCACAACCGGCCCAGGGCTCTGCAAGATCAATTCCGGGGTTTGACATCTGCAAAGCCGTAAAAGCATGCAGCCGGAACCTGATAAGTTACGGAGGACATGAAATGGCGGCCGGGTTAAAAATCGATAAGGAAATGGTACCTGATTTCGCCGATAAATTTGAAAAATACGCTCACCAAAACCATTCCGACAAGCCTGCACAAGAACAACTTGAAATAGACGCTTTATGCTCGGTAAAAGATATGTCCGAACCGCTGGTAAAAGAGCTTTCAAGATTTGAACCGTTCGGACCGGGAAACCCAAGACCGGTTTTCGCAACAAAGGGTGTCCGGCTTGTAAGCCCGCCAAGAAAAGTAGGCCAAAAAGGAGAGCATCTACAGATAGCAATCGCCGACCAGACCGCAGCTGTAAGATGCATTGGATTCAGAATGGGCCAGTACGAAAAAAAACTGCTCGAGAACGAATACTTCAACATCGCATACGAGGCACAAATGAACCATTACAACGGAAACTCCAGCGTTCAGTTTGTACTTAACGATATTAAATTCGACTGACACCAAAAGATTTATTAAAGACCCGTCGGTGTCAGAAAATCACTTACCCGATGCAGCCCCTTTATTCTCAAAAAGGTCCGCCCAACGCCTCGCTTTTCGATTCTTCCAGCTGCCCTTATGATAAACATAACTTACAATCAAAGGAAGCACACTACCTGCCTCTGCGTAAACCATCTGCTCATGAACAGTATCTACCTTGCCCCACGATGACGCCTCCTTAAGCGTAGAACTTGAACAGGCCCCGTCACGCACATCCGCAACTGTTATCTGAACTGCGTATTTATGCATATCAACCTCTCGGCCGAGCACCTCCGCACAAACTACCGTATCCTGAGCAAAATTCTTCGGCACTCCTCCCCCAATCATAAACAAACCGCTTATATTTGATTCCATCTTAATCTGCGTAAGCTCAAGAAAATCCTTAACAGAATCTATCGAAACATGCCTCTCTGGCCTTTCATACTGATGCTTGACAAGACCAAACCCAGCACTGGAATCTGAAAAGGCAGGACAAAATATCGGAACACCATTCTCATAAGCACACTGAACAAGAGAATCCTTCTTAACTGAATTCTCCACAAGCCATCGCCCCATCTCACTAATAAACCCACGGGAAGAATAAACTCCAGGATCTAAAGCATCAGCTATCTGCTTTATCGTCTCATCACATACCTGAAGTTGCTCCTCATCAATAAATGTATCATATATCCGGTCGATATAAAGACCCCTCAATTCCTTGTCATCAAAAAAAGGCGAACCTTTATAATGCCTGAAACCTATCGCCTCGAAAAAGTCCATATCAACAATCGAAGCCCCCGTCGCCACCACCGCATCAACCATGTTATGACGAACCATATCCACGTAAACCTGCATACAACCGCCGGCACTGGTACTGCCTGCAAGACAAAGTATAACTGTACAATCTCTGTCAGCCAGCATCATCTCCAGTATATCAGCCGCCTTAGCCGTATCCCTGCTCGTAAACGACATCTCCCGCATTGCAGCTATCTGAATGGTCGAATCAAAAGACTTGATATCTATATGCTTTACAGTTTCTTTTAACAGCTGCTTTTTATCCATTTTGCGCTCCGAATTTATAACTCAAAAACTTATACACCAGCTTAGCCGCCAGAAAGTCGCACCCCTTATCACTCTCTCGCGGACAAAGCTCAACAACATCAAAACCAACAACATTCCTATACCGGCAAACCTCCCTCAAAAAACCAACTACAGTATACCAGTCAAGACCGCCAGGCTCTGGAGTACCCGTAGAACCCATTATAGAACTGTCAAATACATCCAGATCGATGGTAACATAAACATTTTTGCTCATTTTTCCTATAGCCCTGCCGTACCAACTGTCACCGGAACCGATGATTTCATGTGCAAAAAAAACTCGGTCTCTCTCAACCGCTCCCCGTTCGCTTATATCCATACTGCGAATACCTGCCTGAACCACATCGGCACATTCCTTCGCTCGGGCCATAACACAAGCATGATTATACCTGCTCCCCTCATATTCATCACGCATATCACTGTGAGCATCGAGCTGCAAAACCGTCAATTCATCAAACCTCTCACTAAAAGCCTTCACAGCCCCGATACTGACAGAATGCTCACCGCCCAGCAATACAACAAATTTACCCTCGTCCAGATAAGCACCGGCTTGTGCCTCGACCAATTCACACATCTTCGCCGCTGGCAAATCACCATCGATCTGTTCCTCGGTAAATATACCCTCCCTGTAAACCTCACTGTCAGTCTCTATATCGTAAAGCTCCATATTAGCCGAAGCTTCAATAATTGCACCTGGACCCTTGTCAGCGCCTTTTATCCATGTACTGGTCTGGTCATAGCCAACCGGAATAATCACAACCCTTCCGCCGGCACTGCCGTAATCTCCTGGCAAATCCCCAAAACCTTTCATTAAAACCTCCCCATAAAATTAATCAAAAAGGAAAACTGCCATAGCTACCGTCGTCGTCCATAAATCACGCTGACCTTTAGCTGTCTGGGTTACATTGGATGTCTTAATGAACAATCCGCTCGCCTTATAAGCCTGCTCTTTCTCGCTCCATGCCTTATCAGGATCCACCTCCAGACCCAAAGTCGTGCCAAGCATACCTGCCGCCAGATCCTCCGCCATATCACCTGCCTCTGTATTGTTCATACCAAAATCATGTACCTCACTTAAATATCCCCACCTGTCCTTGTCTCGAGGAACCGCAACACCTACTGAAGAGGCTATCATCCTGCCCGGCTCATCCGTCTCAGACCTGGCCATAACACAAAAACATATTGAACCCGGAACAAGCTGCTTAAGACCTTCCTTTCGGCTTATCATCTTGCAATCGGGCGGCAAAATTGAAGATACCTGAACAAGATTCTGCTGAGCTACACCTGCCTGACGAAGAGAATCCTCAAAAGATTTAAGCTTGTACTTGTGATGACCTACACCCTTAGTCAAAAAAACCTTACTCGGAACAAGATTTGTCATTTCAACTCCTAAATAATCCGCAAAACATAATATTTCCAGCAATTTCAAAATTGTTTCAAAGAGCAGAATTATAGCAAAATGAAAAATCCGGACAATAAAAATTCAACTGCAAAATGAATTTTTAGAGGTTCCCCGAATCTATTTTAAACCCTGACCGGATTCTTATTCTGCTTTCCTGCGAACCTCTGTTCTTTCCCGGGCAAAACCCGTAAACTCAACTGCTACCGCTGTTACATTGTCATGCCCCCCTGCATTATTAGCAAGCTCAACAAGCTTTTCACATATAACTTCAGGACTGACACCTTCACCAAGAACTGCCTTGATAACAAAATCATCAACCATATCTGTAAGACCGTCACTGCAAAGAAGAAGCCTGTCCCCTTTACGGACTGAAAAGCTCGTAACATAAGGACTGGGCTTGTCATCCATACCAACATAATGAGTTATCTGGCCCTCCGCATCATGACCACGCACCTGGTCAGGAGAAAGCTTACCTGCCTCAATAAGCTCACCGATTACCGAATGGTCCCTGCTAAGCTGACGAAAAACTCCCCCCCTACACAAATACGCCCTGCTGTCACCTAAGTTCGCAACATAAACTCGACCCTTCCACATCAAAGCCATTACAAGCGTCGCTCCCATATCCTTATAACCGCTCTCACTAATACCCTCAAGCTGCAAATGCCTGTTCTGTTCGATTATAACTCTCTTCAAAAGGCCCTTGACAGCTGCACTGCTGCCGACACGAAGCTTATCAAGACCCGTCTCAACCATCACCGGCAAATCCTCTGCAACTATACGGGAGGCAAGCTCCCCACCACGATGACCCCCCATACCGTCAGAAACAACAAAAAGACCAAGCTCAGAATTAACATAACAGCTGTCCTCATTACGCTCACGCTCAATAC
>CAZAYB010000016.1:0-24843 GCA_964489215.1 uncultured Pirellulales bacterium | reverse complement strand
GGTTTTACACTCATTGAGCTGCTTGTTGTAATATCAATTATTGCACTGCTTTTGTCAATTCTTATGCCATCACTTCAAAAGGTAAAAGAACTATCAAGAAGAGTGGTATGCAGCAGTAATATGAAGCAAATTGGTCTCGGTTTTTCCATCCATTCAAATGACAATAAGGACTATACAACTCCTGACTATCGCAAACTGGTAAATGGAAACTATGTTCCATGGGACGCCTTACTTGCTCCTTATTTTTCGACTGACATTAATGATGCGGAGAAAAAGTTTTTTGTTTGCTCGTCAGATAAACAGCCTCGAAAGTTTAACGCTGCTGCAAATATTTATAATAAATATGAACAGGCACTTCCAAGATCGTATTCTGTAAATGCGTGTTTGCAAAACATTTCTGACTGGTATGCAAGCGCCGATCCACTTACACATAAACTAGGCGGAAACGGCTCTGATGTTCCTGCGAAATATTCACAGGTGAAACACGCTTCTAAGGTGATTCACGTTATGGAACTTCATTTGGGCTATGATCATCTTTTCTGCAGAAACAACCCCGCCTCTAACGGCAATATTCAAGGTTCGGTAGACTACCAGGACTGGTTAATGCCCTCAATCAAGGGCATTTCATACAACGGCCAGATTGACAGCATCGGTAATGCGCACAGCCAAGGCGCAAACTGGTTATTGGTTGACGGTCATGTAAACTGGCACACAGCAAATGATCAGGCACAGGATTATTATAATTCAATAGCAATACTCTTCAATGATCTAAAATATCCTGACAATTGGCTTTACAGATAATAAAGTAAGAACATTTGAGCAAATTCACTCTTCTTATATTTGTTCAATTTTAAGCAGTATTCAGCACAATCTATTATGACAAGATTACAAACAAGCGATATTGACGACCATCCGTCTTTAAGGCTCATATCGAAGAGCCTGGAGAGTTTTGATATTAACAAAACTCTCAACAATAAAAAATGCCGCAGTCATTCTTTTGGGGTTTACACCCTTGCTTCTGGAGCGGCACAAAAAATTGGAGCGGTAAAACTCGATTGCTATCAGTTACCGGATTCAAAGTGCCGCATGAGTATTTATGATAAAAGGATGACAGTGCCTGGATTTTTCCATGAGGTTACCGCACAAATTGATTATGAACAGGAAGGTTCAGATTCCCTTTGTCGGCCCATTCGTTGGAAATACACAGCAGATGTAAAAAACAGTGCAGGAATTGGCCTGAAAAATATGCGTATCGAAAAAAATGGCTTTGTAAAAGGTAACAAAGTTGCAATCAAAAACAAAAAACGCATAAGAGAATTTGATATCAACGGAAGTTTTACAATTAACTGGCTTTTATTTGACACTGTCAGCGGCTTGGCTGTTGACAAATCAATGAGGCATAAGTTTACATTGCTTGATCATTATGACCAGATAAAAGAAGATCAGATTCTTTATTATAACAAGAGCACAAAGCTGAACATAGCTGGTGAATTTATAGATTTGCATGCCTATGATCATTTAGGCAATGGTATTGTACCCTGGGTGTACTGGGTCAATGAAAATGGCAAACTGCTATTTGCGGTCTCTGGTATCGAGGCTTATATCGCCGATTAGGGCTATGACTATAAACGATTCATGTGAAAAGGTTTTTTGAAGCTAATGTTGCATAAAAGAAGTAATTTAATCGACAGAAGGCAGCTTATTCAGGCCGGCGCCATGGGTTTGGCCGGGCTGGTATCTGGTTGTGGTGCAAAATACATAAGTACTCAGGAAAAAAAACGTAAATATAATTTTTTATTTATAGTCTGTGACCAGCTTAGCATCGATGCTATTTCGGCTTATGGAAATTCCAATCTTTATACGCCTAACATTGACCGCCTTGTAACCGGTGGTGTAAGCTTTATGGAATCTTACAGCACCAACCCCGTATGTTCCCCTGCTCGCAGTTCTCTTTTTACCGGCAAAATGCCCTCGGAAACAGGCGTGGTAACAAATAACAGAGCGATACATCCGGATATCCCTGACATGGGCCAGTGGCTAAGGCAGTTCAGTTATGAAACAGTATATTGCGGTAAATGGCACCTTCCGCTGGGGTACCCTGTAAAAATGCGAGGTTTTGAGACAATTCCTGTAGGTGGCGGCCAGGGTGATGTTGTCGATCATCTTGTTTCCAGGCAATGCGAGTCCTATTTACTTAACCGGCAGGCGGATAAACCTTTTTTGCTGGTTGCGTCTTTTATGCAGCCCCACGATATTTGTTACTGGGCGATACATAACAGGAAACTTGTCCCCAAAGACTTGCGTTTTGAGGTTATTGCCAATAAGCTGCCGCCCCTGCCGCTAAACCATAACGCAAGGCCCGTCGCACCGGAACAGCTCGAAAAGAACAGCGGATATTATGGTTTTAATGAAATTCAATGGCGTTATTATCTATATATTTACTATCGGCAGATTGAAATGTTAGATGCCGAGGTTGGAAGACTTCTTGACGCGATAGAAAGTTCCGGCTGTGCGGATAATACGATAGTAATTTTTACATCCGATCATGGTGAAGGGGCCGGTAAACACATGAATGTTCAGAAATGGTACCCTTATGAAGAAGCGGCAAAGGTCCCGCTGATTTTTTATTGTCCCGGTATTGTTCCCTCCGGGACCAGGGATTACTCACATTTGGTGTCAGGCCTGGATATCGTACCGAGTGTTTGTGATTTTGCCGGTGTAAAATCACCGGAAAATTGCAGCGGGCACAGCTTAAAGCCGCTTCTGGAAGGAAGAAACGTTCCATGGCGAGAATTTGTTCCTGTAGAAACCCATGTGATTGGCCGTACCATCAGGACAGCGGATTTCAAATATGTAAAATATAAAGATGACCCTGTAGAACAGCTTTTTGATATTCGAAATGACCCGGGCGAGACAAAGAATCTGTATCAGAAGCCCGAGTATATGGATATAATTCAGGAACATCGTAAAATACTGACCAGCTGGGAAAAGAGTTTAATCAGGCGAAAGCCCACTAAATCCACACACCCAAACCCTCCCTGGATACAAAGGCTTCTTGAAATAGAATACGGCCCGGGGGCGGTTTAGTGATATCCTTATTGTCCGTTTTTAAGTTCTTGAAAGGTTGAAATTGAACATAAAAAAAACAATAATACATTGTTATTCATCTTTGAATTTTTCAGTTTATCAATTTGGTTTATTTCAAAGTAAACACAAAGTTATTGGGCCTTTTATGGTCATTTTAATTTTTTTTTCACTTCTATATAGCGGCTGCTTACAAACAAATAAAAGAGGCTCGCAACGGAAAAATTTTTGTAACCAGTCTTCTGTAACAGAAGGCTGCATGAGCTATCTTGATAATGGCACTGTACGCGTGGGCGTTAATTTAGATGCAGGAGGGGCAATAACCTATCTTTCTGATTCAAGAGTTGGGGTTAATATGGTCAACAACCATGACTGGGGCAGGCAGATTCAGATGTCTTTTTATTCCGGTCCGATTCCTTATTTGCCGAACGGCAAAAAACCCGCACAAAACTGGCTAAAACTTGGCTGGAATCCGGTACAGTCAGGTGATGCTTTCGGAAATCAATCAGAGGTTTTAGAATTTGCAAACAACGGCAATATTTTATATGTTAAGTGCAGGCCGATGCACTGGCCTCATAATAATGTTCCTGCCAATTGTACATTTGAAACTCAATTGAGGCTAAATGGCAATGCGGTTCAGGTAACGAGCAGGATACATAATTTTCGGAAAGATAAGAACCAGTACCCTGCGAGAATGCAGGAACTTCCGGCTTTATACACAAATGAATCATGGCACCGGCTCTTCACATACACAGGACCCGAACCTTTCACCGGAGACGCCCTGACACAAATAAAAAAATCCTGGTCCACTGAGCAGGATTTACGCAACAACAATGTATGGGCAAGATGGCTTGCTACGGAAAACTGGGCCGCACTGGTTGATGATAAAGGCAGAGGTGTAGGTCTTTGGCACGATGACGCATATATCTTTCAGGGAGGTTTCTTTGGTGTTTTCGGAAAAAAGGGCCCGAAGGATGCATACTGCGGTTATTTTGCACCACACTATTATGAACTGCTTGATTATAATATAGAATATGAGTACAATTACGTGCTTATTGTCGGCTCAGTCGATGAGATAAGAAATTATGTTTATAAAAACTCAGACAAAGAAAATTTGCCGGAATATTTTTTTGAAAAAGACCGGTGTCACTGGTATTACAGAAATGCGATTGATGCCGGCTGGCCCATAGAAGGATTATTGGATATAAAACTCGAAGGGCCGGATAGCTGCTTAGTCAGTCCGAATTTTATTACCGAGGCCGATAAAAGGTCAATTTTAAAAATTGAAGCTGCCTTTAAAACCAACTCGGATAAAGCAAAAGTTTGTTGGAAAACATTCAATCGTAATAATTTTTCATCTGACTGTAGTTTAGTATTCAATATAGTGCCTGACGGCAAATTCAGGGAATACAAAATAGACCTCAGCTCGCAAAATCAATATCAGGGCAAAATAAAACAGTTACTATTATATCCAACACTTTACCCAGGGCAGGAACAATGGGTGAAAATAAAAAAGATTTGCTTGATGCCATAATAATTTTTAAGGCGTTATAAAATATTAAATCCAAAAATTTGAAAGTTATGCTCAAATCTCATGTTTCTATCAGACAAAAAAAACATTATTAAAAACTTAATTATTTTTGTTTTTTTACCGTCATTGACTCTATTAATTATCTCATGCCGGCCCCAGGAGCAACCGATTTCACTAAATGATTCCGCCATGTTTAATAACCCGCTTAAAGTGTCTCTCGCTGACCCTTTTGTTTATTATGAGGACGGACTTTATTATCTTTATGGCACTGATCAGGCCAGGGCAAGCAGTTATGGATTTCCGGTGCTTACTTCAACTGATCTTGTAAACTGGCAATTCAGAGACTATGCTTTTCATAAGACAGAGGACTCCTGGACCCAGTTGCATTACTGGGGGCCGGAAGTTTTGAAAATATCTGAAGGGAGATATTACATGTATTTTAACGGTTCGCCTAATACCGAACCTGATCCGCCGTTTAATATGCATTTATGTGTAGCTGTTTCTGATTCTCCGCTGGGCCCCTTTAAAGAACTTAAGGCACCTTTTTATAAAGCACCTGAGCCGGACGAGGCTATTGACCAGAACATTTTTATTGATGAAAATGGTTGCGGATATCTTGTTTATACACAGGTAACATCTGGACGCAATGAAATACGTGTTGCTAAATTGAAAGATAATCTCTTAGAACTTGAAACCGAGCCTGAACTGATTATCATTCCAACAGAGCCCTGGGAATCAAGGCCCTGGAACGGGCACAAGGTTACTGAAGGAGCATATATGTTCAGACGCGGGGATTATTATTATCTTTTATATACCGCTAATGATTTTCAGGACCCGTTTTATTCTATTGGTTACGCGACAAGCAGAGACCCGCTTGGCCCATGGCTAAAATATGAGGGCAATCCTATCCTGGCTAAAACGGACTCTGTTCACGGACCTGGTAATGGAATGCTTATAGATTCTCCTGACGGAGAAGAAACATTTATTATTTACCACACGCATTACAAGCCCGGCCAGGTGGGGCCGCGGCAGGTCGCTATTGACAGGGTATATTTCAAAGAGAATAAAAATGGACCCGACGTGATGATGGTTGACGGTCCGAGTTTGAACTTACAACCCTATCCCTCAGGGGCCCAATACAGATATAATAGAACAGTTATAAAATAATATAAAAAATAATGTCTGAACATCATAATAAAATACAAAAAACACTTGAAGTTCCGGTAGCTGACCCTAACGTGCTTTTTCATGAAGATACTTATTACCTTTATGGCACGGACGATAAAACCAAGGGTGAAATCAGCATCTGCGTTTACACCTCTAAGGATTTGATGAATTGGACCGAGCGGGAACCAGCATTTAGAAAAACGGAACAAACCTGGTCACAAGGATACTTGTGGGGAGCAGAGGTTATTGTAAAAGAAGACAAATTTATAATGTATTACAGCACCTCGCCGAATAAATACTACAATCCGCCTCTTAATATGCAAATTGCCGCTTCAATTTCTGACTCTCCCCTGGGACCGTTTAGCGAAATAAAAACTCCTCTTTATTCCGGCAATTTCGGGAAAACAGAAGTCATAGATCAGAATTTATTCATTGACCATGACGGCAAGGCATACCTCTATTTTGTAGCTGTTATTTTGGGCAGTCATAATGAAATTCGTGTTGTGAGGATGCAAGATAATTACCTCAATCCTTCCGGAGAGGATTTGATATGTATTCGACCGGAAACTGAATGGGAAAGCCATAGCTGGGCCGGTCATAAAGTCGCCGAAGGTCCTTTCGTTTTTCGTCGTAAAGGATGTTATTATCTTCTCTATACATGCAATCATTTTCTTGATGATAAATATGCAGTGGGATATGCGACTTCTAAAAGTCCTCTGGGGCCTTGGAAGAAATTCAGCAATAATCCTATTCTTGAAAAAAATGAATTTATAAAAGGGCCGGGCAATGCATCTCTGATAAACATAAGTGAAAGTGAAAATTTTATTGCTTATCATGTACATAACGGCCAAGCCAGCGTTTATCCAAGGCTTCTGTGTATTGACAGACTATATTTTGAACCGGACCCATTGGGAGGTCCCGATATAATTAAAATAGGACAACCAGTTCTAAGGCCGGATAAAAGAAACAGTCAATGCTAAGTTTTATGAGTTATTTATAGTTATTTGGAGTTATTTATGGTGATACCACGAAGTGAATATCCACGCCCACAATGGAAGCGCGACCATTGGATGTGCTTGAATGGAAAATGGCAATTTGCTATTGATAATTCAGATAGCGGTATCCACAGAAATTTCTTAAACCGCGAATTTGCGGATTATATAAATGTGCCGTTTTGCCCGGAATCCAATCTTTCCGGTATCGGCTGCACAGATTATATGAACGCTGTTTGGTACAGAAGGTCAGTTGATGTTCCGCAAAGCTGGGAAGGTAAAAAAATATTATTACATTTCCAGGCAGTTGATTATGAAGCCACTGTATGGGTAAATGGTATTGAATGTGCCCGGCACAGAGGCGGATGGACGCCTTTTACCATAGACTTGAATGAGATTGCGGTCCCGGGGAAAAAATTGGTTATAGTTGTCAGGGCTCGTGACGACATGAAAGAAGCTATGCCTCGCGGTAAACAGTCAGCGGATTTCCATAATCACGATTGTGAATATACACGTACTACGGGTATATGGCAAAGTGTATGGCTCGAGCCCGTAAATGATATCTATCTTGAAAGGCCGCGCATAACCCCTGAAATACAGAAAGGCGGTTTTTTTATCGAGCAAACAGTAAGCGGAAATCCAGGGAAAATGAAATGTAAGGTTACCTTAATTAGCGACCTAAGCGAAATCGCCAATAGTATCGCAAAATTCGATAACTTAAAAAGTTCATCTATAATGCTTGTAATTCCGGAGAAGCATCGAAAATTATGGTCCACAAACAATCCACATCTTTATGACTTGAAATTTGAGTTAGTTACCCCAAATGGTGATGTCATGGACAATGCTTATAGTTACGCAGGGCTTAGAAATATACAAATTCAGGACAAAAAGGTGAAGCTTAATGGCGAACCTGTGTTTCAACGTCTTGTACTTGACCAGGGATATTATCCGGAGGGAATAATGACCGCCCCCAGCGATCAGGCCCTGATAGACGATATCAGACTTTCAATGAATGCAGGTTTTAATGGAGCGAGGCTGCATCAAAAAGTATTTGAGGAAAGATTTCTGTATCATTGTGACAAAATGGGATATTTGGTATGGGCCGAGTTCGGAGACTGGGGATTAAGGGGCAGGGTTGCTGATACTTATTACAACCAGCCAGGGGCTGCTGTTATTTCTCAGTGGACAGAAGTTTTAAGACGTGATTATTCACATCCTTCTATAATAGGATGGTGCCCGCTAAATGAAACTCTGGAAGTAATTGAAGACAGGTATACTGCGTTGGAGGATATAACCAGATCGCTTTTCTGGATAACAAAATCCATAGACAGGACACGCCCGGTCATAGATGCCTCGGGTTATTCGCATAGAGTAAAGGAAACCGATGTTTACGACAGCCATCTTTATGTTCAAAAGCCGGAACTTTTCAAAAAAATGGTACAAAAAAATGATGATGAACAGCCCTTTATAAACAACCAGTCAGGCGGAGATATAAGTTACGATATACAAGCCAGACCGGTTTCAGTGAAATACAACGGGCAACCATTTTTCATAAGCGAATTCGGCGGTATATGGTGGGATCAGGAATTGGCCGAAAAAAAACAAATTAACGAAGATAAAAACAGGGATGATTCATGGGGTTACGGAGACAAACCCCGCAGCATAGAGGAATTTTATGAGAGATTTGAGGCACTTTGCAATATCTTACTTGAAGATAAAAATATGTTCGGCTATTGCTATACTCAGTTGACCGATGTTTTTCAGGAGAAAAACGGCATATATAAATTTGACAGATCGCCTAAATTTGACATTGATAAAATATGCCGAATTCAAAAGACAAAAGCCTCGATAGAAAATTAGTAAATACAGATAACAATGATTGGACAGTCAGGGATCAGATTTTGAAATCAATAAAAAAAATATTGATCACTTGTATTGCAGCCGCATCGGCTGGAGCTATCTTGTTTTATTATATAAATATTGGTACACAGGGGGCCAATAGCGTAACGATAAGGTACTGGAACCTTTTTACAGGCCCTGACGGAAAGACAATGCTTGAACTTGTCAAGAAATTCAATCAGACTCATCCTGAAATAACCATTCGTATGCAGAGAATGAAGCTTCATACATATTATAATAAGCTGTTCGTGGCGGGGTTGGGCAACAGAACGCCCGATGTTTTCATAATCCATGCAAGTGCCGTAGAAAGATTTGTCAAAGCGGACCTGCTTAGGCCTGTAAACGAACTACTGCTATCTCAAAATGGAATACCTGTTTCGGATTTCAGTGATAAAGTAATTCAAAGTGTCATTAGAGAGAAAAGTATTTATGGGGTGCCGCTCGATACTCATATTATCGGCATGTATTATAATGTGGATTTACTTAAAGAAACCGGTTTTACGGATAGCCGTGGCATTGCAAGGCCCCCGAGTAACAGGCAGGAATTTATGGAAATCCTGAAAAGGAACACAATGGACATTGACAATAACGGAAGAAATGATAAATGGGGTTTTGCTTTTACATGGCTGCGTACAAATATTGCTACTGTGATGTGGCAATTCGGTGGGGAATTCTTTAATGAAGATTACACTCAATGTACATTAAATTCTGCTGATAATATCGAAGCGCTCGAGTTTTGCACAAACTTAGTAAACAAATACAAGTTTTCTCCACCCCCGGGCACCGAACAGTCCGAGGGATGGATTGGATTTCGACAGGGCAAAGTTGCGATAACCCTCGAAGGGGTATATATGCTTACCGAAATTAAAAAACTTGAATCTCTCAATATTGCAGGTTCTCCTGTGCCTGTCCTTGGTAGAAAAAGAGCCGCCTGGGCCGATTCGCATATAATTTGTTTAAATAGAGACCTCAAGGAAAAAAAACTGACCGCTTCGTGGAAATTTGTAAAATTTCTTTCTGACAACAGTCTTGAATGGGCCGCGGGAGGCCAGGTGCCTGCCAGAAAAAGTCTGCTCAAAAGTGAGGAGTTTCGTGAGATGGAAATACAAAGTGAATTTGCCCGCCAGCTTGATTATATACATTATATGCCAAAAGTCCCCTTTATTGGAGAATTTTGCGCTGAACTTGAAATAGCCGCCGAAAAGGCCCTGAGAGGCAGTCTTTCGCCCAAAAGAGCATTGGATATCGCAACCGAAAGGGTCAATAAGGTGATAAAACGATATCAGCAAGGACGGGAGTACGGCGATGAATAAAAAATATAATACAATAGTTGGCTACCTGTTTTTATTGCCTTATCTGGCTGTATTTTTTGTATTTCTTATAACTCCTATGATATACGGTTTAATCTTAAGTTTTTTCAGATGGGAAATGCTATCACCTGGGCCGGCAAGGTTTCTCGGTTTCGGCAATTATATTGAGGCTTTTACAAGCAATTATTTTTATAAGGCACTTTGGGCCACGGTTCGCTTTGTAATTATGGCAGTGCCGATTAACGTTATTATGGCACTTTTAGTAGCATGCGGAATAAACATCGTACCAAGAAAAAGACAGGCCTTTTACAGGGCTGCATATTTTATTCCGACTATACTTACAATAAGCATTGTCGGCATTTTATGGACATGGTTTTACAATAGTGAATTCGGACTGTTTAATTCAATACTGTCGGCTGTGAATATAAAGGTTCCCTGGGTTACGGACCAGAGTTACGCAATGAAGTCTATTGTACTGATGACATTTTGGTGGACCATGGGCGGGACAATGATAATACTTCTGGCGGGTTTGTCTAACATACCGAAGGAGTATTATGAGGCAGCAAGTATTGACGGGGCCGGTATCTGGAATAAATTCTGGAACATTACTCTACCAACTTTGCGTCCGGTTCTGTTATTTGTGATAATAATAAATATTATAGCCTCTTTTCAGGTTTTCGGTCAGACATATATCATAACTGGCGGAGGCCCCGAACTATCTACAAGAGTAATGGTTCATTATATATATGACACAGCTTTTGGTGAATATAGAATGGGATATTCAGCCGCAATGAGCTGGCTGCTTTTTGTGGTTATCGCGATTTTTTCATTCGTTCAATTCAGATTCATGAGGGCCGGATAATGCTTATTGAAAGGAAAAAAGAAAAGATTATTATCGAAATAATGGTATTGTCAGGTGCGATTATTTTCTTATTACCAATTTTTTTTCTGTTCATAACCTCTTTTAAGCCATACTCAGAAATAATAAATTTCCAGGGTATTATGCCTAAACAATGGACACTTGAAAATATTAAAACGGTACTTGTGAATTCACAGGAAATTCCTATATTACGCTGGTTTGTAAACAGTCTGGTTGTATCAACAGCAGCTAGTTTTCTGGTCTTGACTGTTCAGGCCATGGCGGCCTTTGCACTGTCAAGGCTTAATTTACCGGGGTCAAAGGTTTTGTTTGTGATAATTATAGCGACTCTTATGATACCTGCACAGATATTGCTGGTTCCGGTTTACCTTATTTTAAATTATTTTGGCTGGCTGGATAATCATCTGGCTCTTATTGTTCCGCCCGCTGCAGGTGCTTTTGGTGTATTCCTGTTAAGGCAGTTTTTTGTAAGCATACCCAGGGAATATGAAGAAGCAGCGTTGATTGATGGTTGCTCGACCTGGAAAATTTTCTGGTATATAATTCTGCCAATGTCAAAACCTGTACTTGCTACACTTGGTATTTTTGTTTTTATCGCCTCATGGAACGACTTTTTGGGTCCGATGGTTTTCCTTGATTCATCCGACAAATATACTTTGCCGGTTGGCATAGCGCTTTTCCAAAATTCATACATGACCGATTATGGGATAACACTCGCGGCAAGTTCACTTGGTACACTTCCGGTACTGATTGTCTTTCTGCTTTTTCAGAAATACATAATAAAGGGTATCTCACTTTCAGGACTGAAAGGTTGATTGAATTTGAAAAAAGTTTTAATAAATAATATCATTTTTGCTGTCTATCTTTCACTGTCAGTATTTTTTTTGAGCTCCTGCTATAGTTGTAAAAGAAATTGTCCAAACTCGGGAATACACTGGAATACTGAATCGGTAAGTACAATGTTCAAATCAGTATCAGAGAAGGAATACTGGTACCCTCGCTTTTTAGAATTAAATACCGGTCAATTGATTTGTGTTTTTGACACAAAAATAAAAGATCTGGATAACAAAGTAATGGTGGCTGAAAACATCAATGGAACCGAAAAATGGAAACTATTGTCAACTGCCAGCTTCGGCAACGGTGATGCCGCAAACGGTCATCTAATTCAACTCAAAAACGGCCATCTACTTCTTGCTTACAGGCTCATTAACGATTCTTTTAAGAGTATTAAAGTTTCTATAAGCAAAGATAAAGCTAAGACATGGAAGCATCTGTCAACCATTATAACTAACAGCGAAGGTGTGTGGGAACCGTTTATGCTCCAAAATCCTGACGACGAAATCCTGATTTTCTATGCTAACGAAAAATATAGAAATTCTTCACCTGTATATCCGCAAGTCATAGAAATGCGCCGCAGTTACGATAATGCACAGAGCTGGTCACCACCGGTATTAGTTACTGCTTTTGAGCATTCAAGAGAAGGTATGCCCGCGGTTGCCAGACTTAATGACGGCACGATTATGACTGTCTTCGAAGCCAATTGCCCCCCGCATCCTTTGGTACTGATGTCCGTAATCTCGAAAGACAACGGAAATACATGGACCCCTCGCAAAATCCTTTACAAACCAGATAAGCCGGGCAAAAGAGCCGCCGCACCGTTTTTAATAAATACCAAAAACGGCAGACTATTTCTTTCTTTTCAAACCGATGAAGATAAGCTCAAAACTGGTGAGCTTTTCTGTGAAATGAAAGTTCTCGAAAGCCGAGATTTGGGAAAAACATGGGGACATAAAACAAAACCGTTCTGCGTAAATAAAGGCTTTGCACTTTGGAACACTCTTATCGAACTGCCTGAGAACCAAATACTCGCAGCTTCAAGCATAAACAAAAATTATAAAGGCAGTGAAATTAAAATTATAAAAGGAAAAATAATAAGATTTGACATTCAAAGGCCGAAATAATTGTATGTTTATCCTTGCATTACGACACTGACGGCTAGCTGAATATATTCTGTAAAATGTTACAAAAGCTTGACTTATATCTTTATTGATGTTATAATAAAGTTTTAGGTTGTTGCTTGTTAGATTCTTTTTTTAAGTGAGGTTTTTATGATTACGAGTCTTTTTTCTTTACGCAGGTTATGTGTAATTTGCATAGCTTCTTTACTATCTTTATCGTCACTGTCTTTGCATGCTGTTGATAACCCTGTCAGCTATAACAGTTCTATAAATGATTGCGATGTTATTAAGTATAATGGTGAGTATTACATTCAGGGTAACTGGTTAAAAGGTGATATGCTACGTTCGAGGGATCTCTTGAGCTGGGGGGAACGGCAGCATGTTTTTTCATGGAACAATACCTGGCACACAAGGGTTAATCCTGATGATCCTGATTATGATATTCATGGAACACATATCAGATATATAAACGGTTTTTTTCATCTTTATGCTCATTTTGACGGCAACGGCGGCATAACTCATGCGGTTAGCAATAATATATGGGGCCCGTATAACGAACCGGTTGACAGCACCTTTGCCCAGTGGATAGACGCTGATACTTTTCTTGATGACGACGGTTCACTCTATTTCTATTCAACGATAATACAATCCGGCCAGGAAAGAATATACTACAAAAACATGTCGGATCCATGGACGCTCGCGAGTAATTACAACCTGTTAATAACTCCTGATGATAATTGGTACGGTAGTACAAACATAAACGAAGGATCAAAAGTTTTTAAATACAGGGGCCAATATTATATGCTGTATAATGCCTATGGAACAACAAATCCAAATTATTCGCTGGGTTGTGTTCAGGCCTCCCTGCCCGGCGGTTTTGCCAATAGCAGTAAATATTCTTATCCGGTTCTGACAAAAGCAACGCCGGCAGGCAGTAACGAAGAGATTAACACCATAGGCCAGCCTTGGGTGGTCGATGGGTTGAACGGTATTGAAAAATGGTGTGGATATTTTGGCATTACCGCATCCGAAGGCCGTACTCAGCGGATAGACAGAATACATTTTTTTGATAAAAAGCTCTTTATTGACGGGCCCACAAACCGTTATAGCACAGGTTATCATCCCGGTCCGGCGTGGCCTGAGTTATTGGATCATTTTTATCAGCCAGATGGGAAAATGCCTTTAAGTAATTGGAACATACTCTGGAACTCGGGCAACTGGACAATCTCAAATTATCAAGCCGAACAGCTTTCACAAACAGATTTTAGTTTTAATACTATAAACAGAACACCGGCATCGAATTATCTAATCGAAGCAAATGTTAAATTTATCGAACCTGCTGATAACGAGGATAAGTGCGGTTTGTTGGCGTATTATAAAGATGACAACAATTGGATGATTGTCGGGCTAGACAGATATAATGATAATTGGTACTATCACATGAAAGAAGCAGGAATAGATACAGTAGTTGGCGGTGTATACAGCGGCTCTATAAAATATAATTTATATCATAAAATACGAGTTGAAAAAAATGACTCACAGTTCCACATAATGATCGATGATTGCGTCCCTCCCAATTATACCGGTCCGGTAAACACTTCTTTTCTCGCAAAGGGATTGCCGGGGCTGTATTCTGACAATGCTGCCGCTGCTTATGACGGTGTTATATATACAATTGGATGGGATGAATACAACAGCAGAGTAACGGGCTGGACGGACAGTTTGAGCGGTGTGCCCAAAACCGGAAACTGGACTTATTCGAGCAGTGGAATAACTCAAACAATAACCTCGGGAATGAATTATATTTTCAAAGGCGACCTTATGCCGGAGTATGAATTCAGCGTACAGCTTACAAGATCCGGCACTTCCAACGGTTCTATGGGAATATTTCCGGTTTCTATAGATATGAACAACTATTTGGTTGCCGAAATAAATTTATTGAATGATCAGCTTTTAATCTACGGTTATAAAAACGGCGATTCTGTTATATCTCAAATACTTTCCGTTCCAGATAAAGTCTCATATAATATACGAACTGTGAAATTGGCCGACAGGGTAATTATTTTCCTGGATGGAGTAGAAAAATTTACTGTTTTCGAATCTTTTGGTCCCTCCCAGGTGGGATTGATTTGTCAGAATATGGCCGCAGCTTATAATGGAATTACTGTATATCAAACACAGCCAAAAAATTCTGCGCCATGGATAAACACAGATGTAGGAACTGTCGGTTTTGCCGGGGACGCAAACCTCAAAGAGGGTACGATGTATATAAACGGTTCCGGGGCCGATATATGGCACCTCAACGACGGTTTCCATTTTGCGTATTGTCCCTGGAACGGAAACGCAGAGATAATAACAAGACTGGTTTCAGTTGAACAGACAGATTACTGGGCAAAAGGGGCAATTATGTTTCGCGATTCTCTTGATGATAATTCCGCTATGGTTATGCTCTGTGCAAGTCCAGGCCCAGGGGAAGTGCAGCTTATTTGGAGAGATCAGCCCGGTGTAGGAACCGGCATTCATTCACTCACCGGTCAGAATTTCCCAATGTGGTTAAAATTAAAAAGGCAAGGTCAGATATTTACGGGGTATCATTCAACTGACGGACATAACTGGAACCCTATAGGTAACTGCTCGCCTCCTGTTAGTGATAACGTTAAATTAGGTTTTGCCGTCACGGCCCATAATAATGATCGAATAGGCAACGCCGTGTTCGATAACATAACCGCACCCTATGGAACATTGCCATTGCCGACAGGATGGACAGCTGTAGATATAGGCCTGACAGATTTTGAAGGAAATGCGGATTATCAAAGTCAAAATGATGCCTTTATAATTCAGGGCAGCGGAAGCGGTATCGGAGGCTTTGACGACAGTTTCAATTTTGTAAACACACTCTTTTCGGGTCAAAGCAGAATTACTGCAAGAATAGCGGCATTCGATTCGGATCAGGATAATGCCAGAGCCGGCCTTATGGTCCGTAACGGAAGCAATCAGGCAATGAACCACCACTGTCTTGTAGTTGACCGACACGGCAATTTGATTATGCTGCTAAGACAGTCCCCCGGCACAGGAACCGGACAATATGTAGTACCAGGAGGGCCTTTCGAATTGCCGTTATGGCTCAGAATTCAGCGAACTAATTATTCACAATGCAAATTTGAATTTGCCTATTCGATGAACGGTCAAAACTGGGTAACCATATCACCTCCGGGCAACTGGAACTTAAACTGCATGGAACTAAATGCACTGGCAGGCTTTGCCGTTACCTCCGGTAACAATAAAAAAGTAGCCGGTGCCATTTTTGATAACTATTCTAACTATCGGTGTGAACTTTATGATACGGATGGATACCTTAGCAGTGATTGTTTTGTTAATTTTGAGGATCTTTTGGTCCTCGTTGAAAGCTGGCTCTGTCCAACAGGAAACCCTCATGCGGATATCACAAATGATAATGAAATTGATTTTCAGGATTTTGCGGTTCAGGCTAATAACTGGCTCGAATGCGGATGGCAACCCAGCGATATATGTAACTAATGCCGTTTAAAATTAGTATATTAAATATTTATGATACTGTGGTATTTTTAAAGAGATCTTAAATACCTGCATCAATTACACTCGATAAATTATCTTTGTTTTCATACTGGATTCTAATATCTTTGATGAATTCCTCGTCAACAGGATATTTCATTATCAATGCAAGCGCGGCGAGCGAGGCCAAGGGGCCCACAATGAATGTAATGGCACACACACGCCATATTGATTCAGCAGTTTGGACCGCATCTGAGCCCGATTGAAAACCTGTCCAGCTCAGACAAAAACCAGCCAAAAGCCCGGACACTGCCATTGATATTTTCACCGCCAAAGAAAACATTGCTGCGTAACTTGCATCTTTGTTGGCGCCTTTGATTAATTTGTTTACCTCCGAAACATCAGCAATCATTGAAATTGCTATCGGCATTAAAATCCCATTGCCAAACCAATAACCCGACATATATGGGAACCTTTTACCAAATCTGGATTTTGTATTATCGCTCACATGCCCCATTATCGGGTCGGATATGGCGTCCCACAAAGCCGCAATGCCCGTAGCTATCCCTGCAAGCTGTGGTGATAACCCCAGTGCCTTAGTGTAGTAAAGCATTGAAAACCCAAAAAACGAATTTAGGATAAGCGATTCGGTGCAGCCACCAAGAGAATATTTATACATCTCAGATGTTGTGCATCCTTTTGTCGTTTTTTCTAAGCATAAATTCAAAATATACTTCCTGTTTTAAAAAATAAGTTTTGTTACTTTTCTTTTAGCCAATTTATAACTGAAAGATGGGGGCCTTTCATCTCATCGGGCACATAATAGGGTGAATCTGGATGCCCCTTTCCTTCGTGCCATGCAAGAATATGTATCAATTTTGCACCATTATCGAACATATTATTAAAAAAGTCGTCATAATCTTTTTCCGTTGTACCCTTTTTAAAATAGGTTTCCGCAACGACAAAATTATCCTGTTGCGGATCTGCCATACTAATTTGCTCTTTGAGCTTTTCAAGGTCATAAACCGCCGCCCCAAAATTATCCATAGTAAAACCAGGGATGCAATATGGATTAACCGCAGTCCATATTGGGGGCCGGTTAGTTGAAGGTCTCTGATCTACCGTCTGTGTAGCTACTATATGAGAGTATATCTTATCCTTTTCAATACCACTTTTATATACTTGCTCAGCGAGCATTTGAGTGTAGTCATGACATACTTTATAACATATCTGCCTGAATAACTCATGACTGGTTATTCCCCGTTCGTTTGCCTGTAACTCGAGTCGTTTTTGGTCATAACCGAGATGATGAAGTGAGGCGTAACCAAGTTGGGCCATTTCCCATTTTTTCATTTTTACAGGCGGAGTTAAAAATTTATCTACAGGAGGATTATTAGGATCTATCGGCGGCGTATAAGGGTCATCCAGACTAAGACTGTAAATCGCGGTTTCCCAGCCGATATTGATTCCGGCAAAGAGGTAATATCTGTCCTGCTCTTTTAACTTTTTCACACGTTTGATTAATGGCTCAAGGACACCCAGACGCAGTTGACGCTTAACGTGGAGCTGAAGTTTTTGGGACGCAAAGCTCGGAAAAGCCGGCGCACTAAACCATGCCCCCCAGTTGTTCCAATAGCGTGGTACTCGCCCGTGTTTTTCGCCTGGACAGGGAAAATCAACCCATTCACACATCATAGGATCATCAAAAAACTTTTTATCAGGCCCTTCAAACCCGGGGACCGGCGGATTGTGCAGCATGTCAAGATGAATATAAGCCGGCATATCAAGTTCTTCAGCTATATCGAAAATTTTATTTACTATATAACGCATTTCTTCGATGGAATGCTTGAACAACATTATAGTCATTCTGCTAAAACCAATAAGCCGATTTGAGTCAGGGTCGTTGGCCCCGTAAAAATTACGGAAATCTAAAACCGACTCACGTGTTTTTTCGAGAGGAGCCTGCTGAACAGCAAAAATCAGATATTCTCTTTGAGTCCGGGCTTTGGCTTTTTCTCTGGTTTTATTGGATTCACAGCAACCTGCTGCAAAAAAACATAAAAAATATGAAATCAAAAGTATTTTCTTCAAAATATTTCTCCTGAAAAACTATCTTTTCCTTCTTTCACTTAACCATTCTTCTAAAACTTCAGCGGGATGTGCCTTATTAGCAGTCTGCCCAAAGGGCAAAGGAATCATTTCCATAAAATCATTTTTAAGTTCCAACTCCTTTCCTTCAATTCCGGAAATCTTTTTTGATTGTATTTGTTTATTCCGGTCATTTTTAATTATAAATGCCCCGTCCTCAGAATAATTTCTTTGAATTTGTTTCTCGAAAGGATATATGCAAGGCTCTTTAACTGTCATCTCAAAACCTTTGAGATAATATTTTAACAATGGCACTGAAACATCTTTTAACAACTCTGCCGAATCGGTCAGAGCATAGTTATCGAACAACAGCCCGCAAGAATGTTCTAACATCATCAATCGCATAAGTCTATTTACACCTGGTTCATTTAGCATTGTATAAATCGCATCGGAAACAGAAAACCTTCTGTCCGTCGCCAGAACATTAGCAAGGGCTTCTAAGGCTCTTATTGCGTTACCTGAAGCCTTTTGAAACTTTTCAATATCCTCCTGTTTGCCACTTGAGGATTTTGCCAGACCAATCGCTTCCTGTAGGTCGAGACGTGATATAGTATGAAGGGCGATCCTGCAAACATGAATAACCTCAGATTTATATGTCTCCTGTTCAGATATTTTCTTATCTTTCAATGAAACTATGTTGTCAATGATAAGGATCAATTTGGCCCGGAGAACTTCTTCCTCGTCAGACAATCCCGCCGCCTTGTGAATAGTCGGTATTTGCATTGATGGAATAATTTGAGGAAAATGTGAATATATGAATGCATAAGCTTTGCGAAGACGATCACTATATGCGGAACCGAGGCGATTTTTGAAATAGGAATCCAATATCTTATCCCTTTTTAACGGATCATAAAAATTTTGAGGAACCTTTCCGGTCCAACCAAATTTTGCAACGCAATAATCTATCAGCGGAGAAACCTGAACAATTTCATTCCAGTGCAGAACACCTCGAAGTCTTGAGCCGTAATCAATATCCTGACGGGCCCATTTTTGCCATTTGTTGAAAAATTTATCTACCGGTATCTGAAGGCCTCCAATCCCGACATCCTGCATTGCATACCCCAGCAATGAGCCGATAACCCACGGGTGAGGTTTGTAATTTTTGGTAAGGTCTACAAGATCCCTTTCATAAAGGCCCTGCGGGATCACCGAAACAATGGTAATATCGGGCGATAATTGCTGAACATATCTCTGAGCTGCTTTTTCTCGTTGCTGCAGTGGTATTTCCGCAAATTTTTCGATTGGATATTTTTCTATAATTTCTTTGCCTGCCCAGACTGGCAAACCGTGCCAATCCCAGTGAAAAAATTCACCATCAGGATCAACTTCAAGCATCCATTTTCTTTGGGCATTTACCGCATCTGCGAGCGATTTACCCCTGTCCGGATCAAAAGGGTTGTCAGGATCGGGTGCGCTTTCCTCTCGGTAACTTATCCAGTACCTGTGGTCGGTTCCGAATGTATCGATGAAAGTTTTCCATAATTTTTGAGAATATTGCTTGCATTTCGGATCGGTAAAAGCAAGAGTGGCTTGTCGCCCGGCTGCACCGAAATAGGCATGATGGGGAACATTGCTCCAATCTATCCATTTTCCCTCAGGGTAAGCTTCGCGTAAGGTGTCCTCGAAATCACCAAGATAAAAATTAAATTCAAACTTGAGCCCGAGCTTTTCACGGCCGAAAGCGTAAACTCTCTGCATAAGACGGGTAGTTTCTTCCGGTGAACGACCCCAATTTGCTTTCGCTGAATAATGCGCACCCCAGAAACTCTCAATGTCATCTCGGATTTCCTCGTAATATCTCTCAACCTCCGGAAAGGCCCTTTTAAAAACATCTCCCCATATTCTTGTATAGCCCACAGCGTATATAAGAACCGAATTAAATCTGCTTTGCGTAAGCCATCGCAGATGGGACACCCATTGGTCATATCCCCAGTTAGCCGGGTGACCTTTAACCGGGCCGTAATACCGGCTCCATACCCATTGTGCTCTGTAATCATATTCGGGTTCTTCGGTTATGCTATCAAATTTCTCATTATAAGGGGGAAGTACAGACGCTGCGACATTATCGGGTATATATTGACCGTCTTCAAAAAAGCCGAATCCGCAAATGCTTTGTAAGTAATGGTAAACTCCATATAAAACTCCTCTGGAAGTATGTGAAATAATATAAAGTTCGCGGCCATTGTCAGAGGCACCTATATAAAAACCGTCACTGTCTTTTCTGATATTATTGAGGTGGAATTGAAATTTCTTGCTTTGCAGTGGGCTGCTTTTAACAGTACCTAAAATAAAGCAAGGCAATGAAAAGTCCTCCTGGGTTAAAGAATTTTTTCCTCGAATCTTTTCATTATTATCGGCTTTGATGCCTTGGGCTTTTTGAGCAATTTTAATTTGAGCCTCAGCAATTGCTTTTGGATATGGAAGTGTCAGGTTATCCCTTCTAAAAAGTTGAAATGACCCGTCAAGAAGAACAAAATCTTTATCATTGAAAATACGGCTCAGGTAACCGGCCAGTTCACTGGCCGCATATCTCTCGACAGATGAATCACCAAACCTGATAACAATAGTGCCATTATCACAGGCTTCTCCACCCAAAAGAGGCGAAGAAATTATTAAACACAGCAATATCAAAAACTGAAACACAGCTCTAAAAATTGATGTTGAGCGTCCAGTAAAAGATTCCTGTATTCTGCCAGGAAAACAAAAATTAACCCTGTTGATAAAAAATAATCTGGCATTTACATAACCGAAACCAGATTTAAAAAGATTCTCTTGGGGACAAAATGATTTTCCAGAGGCTACCTGAATTTTCATGCAGTTTCTCCAAAATCTTAAAAATGGTAATTTCAACCAATTGTAATTGAAAAAAAAACTTTTTCAAGAAAAAAATATAACGTTATTATAATCAAAGCTAATAATATTTATATATCTTTTAATTAAAAGGCTTTATGCCAATAGCACGTGCAAGTAAAGTTCCGATATTATTTTGAAGCAAAAACAGGTTTTTTTGTATTCAATGCTGTTTGAGTTCAAATATTTTTTATTTTCGAGCTTCTTCGATCATTGCCTTAAGATTCTCCTCTGGTGTATTAGACGGGATAGCACAGCCTGCGTTAAGGATGAACATATAATTATTAGAATAAATATCCAGAAGTTCTCTTGTTTTTTTTCGTACCTGCTCTTCTGTACCCATGGCCAAAACTCCGCTGGGGTCAATATTTCCGCAAAATATTACTTTTTGTCGGCATTTCTGATATATCAAATTTATGTCCGTCTTATAGTCCAACTCCAGCACATCTGAACCGGTATCAATCATATCGTCGAGTATGAGATCTGTCTTGCCGCAAATATGTAGAAGATAGGGCTTGCCGAGTTCATGGGCCTTGCTTGCCATTTTTTTCTCATAGGGCCGAGCGAAATTTCTGTAAAGTTCGGGTGATATCATATCGGGCCCGGCTATACTGTCCCCGTTAGATACCATAGCGACACCTGTACCGGCAATCATCTCCATAAATTGCGAACAAGCTTTATAGCAGTAATCCAGCAATTTATATATATATTCATGTTTGCTTAGATCGGTCAGGTCAAATAGCCACCCTTCCATACCGCGCAGCATGCCGGCAAGCGAAAATGGAGCTTGATCACAGTTTCCTCTTATGAAAATCTCATTGCCGAAATGTTGCACTAAAAGATCGCAGGCCTCGACCCAAATATTAACACCCTCGTTTTTCGAAATATCAATAGGCTCGAGATATTCGGACGCTTCAATACTATCCAATAATTTTCCTTTGAGCCTGGCCGGTTCGTGTTTCGGATAATCAACCGGCACTCCAAGACTCGCCGCAAGGGTAACAGTGTCCACATCAACCACAACACCGTCATATCCATATTTCTCGACAGCATGTATGAACGAATCAGCTATCATTCGGGCACTGCTTCTGTAGGTTTCCATACTTATGCCATGCTGCTCGGCCGCCATTAAAAAGTTATGGAGCATCACAGGAACTTTATCCGGCTTATTGCCCTCAAGAACACACTGCAACCTTTCAAAACTATTCATTCACTTTCCCTTTGCTTGCTGAATAACTTTAATAATTTTAACTTTCGAAGTTTTGCCAACTTCAATTTCTCCCAAAAAAGGAGCCTTATTTACAACTTTGTCTTTTTTTTCAAAACATCACTATTGTTCTCGTAAAAACAGAATCAAAACGTAACAACAATTATGCGTTTATCTGACACTTTTTGACTGCAAACGGGAATCTCAATGATGTTTTCGTCAGGTGAACTACCTGTAACCGCAAAAGGCATGGCCCCTCTATCTTTTGGTATAATCCTGAAAAGCGAATCTTTGCCGTCAATGATAACAGACGTTGGCTTATGGGCCCAAACTCTCGGTGCCCTTAAACGAACTGACCAGGATCTTTTTAGCGGGGCATTTTCAAAAGTGCCTACAGCTGGATTGATAACAAAAGTGATTTCCCTTTTTTTGTCGTTTACCTGAGTTTCAAAAAGTGTCTTACGAAAACCGTTATTTTTATAATCATTACTAATACCATCATCTTCATAAAGTTCAGCTGTAGATGAACCTTTGTTTTGAGCATAGAAATCCAGGGTAATAGGATCCCAGGCCTTTTGATTTGTGTACTGCATATCAGGCGCAAGCGGTATAACAGCACCGGATTTTACAAATAAAGGAATCTGTTTTATTGAAACCATCTTATTATACTTTACAGGACCCGTAATTTTTTTACCGTCCCATACATCGATCCATGTTCCGGGAGGAATCCATAACTGTCTTGAAAAAAGACTCCGTTGATCGACTGTTTTATACATAAGTCGACAGGATGCGTCAAATGCAGCCTCATAATACTCGATTATTATTGAACATGTTTCTTCATTTTTATAAATATCAGGCGCCCAAACTGTTGTTCTGGGCTGATCAACCCACTGATCTATAACAAGTTTACCATTGATCCACATCCTGCATCCGTCATCAGCTTCGACTCCAATCATTACATCGCTTCCTGCCTTAAATGTAATCTCACCTGTCCATCGAATAGAAAAATCGTCACTTGTCAAGTTCTCAGCAGCTGATTTATCGGCCCAGTCAAAGTCAATCGTCGGATCTGTTCTTGTAACTACGGGAAAACCTGAGCAACTTCTGCCGGCAAAATACTGCCCTTCCAATCCTTTTCCATTATTTAACCAGTCCTTTTCCACGGTTTTAACTATAGTATCCTTGACAGGTGCAATTAAAATATTATCAAAGAGCAAATACTGATAATCATTTTTTGCCTCTGCGTAGTCTGGATAATACAGATCGCACCTATTCAATATCGGCATTGCTGTTTCATAATTGGCCCTTGCTGCGCCATAAAAAACCGGCAAAAGACGCATTCGCATCTGCAGATAATCACGCGTCACCTTCTGGGCAGGGGACTGATATTTCCATGGGTCGCGTGTGTCACCGCGACCGCAATGCAGGCGAAAAATTGCAGACATGGCCCCAAACTGAACCCATCGGCAGTACTGCTCTGTAGTTGGGGTTCCCATGTGGCCGCCGACATCGGTGCTGACATAAGCAAAAGGTGTATAAGCCCCTGTATGCACTGCGTTTCTTATTTCACGGCAAAGGGACGCGTTATCGCTGGTGGTATCGCCGGTCCATTGTATAGCATAACGATGGGCTCCGATATTAGGTGCCCCGTTTATATGACCGTGATCAATGCCGTCTATATTTCCCATAATCAATGGTCTGCGATCAGGGTAAAAATCTTTTTTGATCCAGTGGTAAATATACATGCCGAAAACTTCTTTATTGATCCCGGCAGGAGGACGTATCGCGGTATGCCAATTACGGTCATACCACCATACATCTAACCCCATATTAAACTTACTTCGCAAGCCGTCATTACGGTATTTTACCTCCGTATAATCAAGGGCGCCGCCTTGAGGCTCTGGGTGGTCATTGAATACGATCCGAACATTTTTAGCATGGGCATGCCGGATAAATTCTGCCATGTCAGGAAAAAGTTTCGTATTAACGCCATAACCGTGAGAAGCTCCGATTCGCCAGTCAGTATCTACAACAAATACATCAAGCGGTATTTTGTTTGAACGGTAGGTTTCTATTTTTTGGATTGCCTCGGATTGTTTATACGGATAATACCTGCTGTCCCAACCGCCAAAAGCATATAAGGGTATCATCTCAGGATTTCCTGTAAGGCATGCAAATTCACGGCGAAGTTTTTTTAAATCGCCCCGCGGCAAAAAAACATATATATCCGGCGCATCGTTGTCAAGGTCCCAACCGTTATCGTTTATTCCCCTTGGCGCGACATTA
>CAZAYB010000015.1:0-26128 GCA_964489215.1 uncultured Pirellulales bacterium | reverse complement strand
GGTTAAGAGTGAAGAAACTGACGGTTATAACGCCGTTCAGATGGGCTTTGAGGATGTTAAAAAAAGCAGGCAGACCAATGCTCTGGTCGGTCATTGTAAAAAGGCAGGTTGTGAGCCTAAGCGTTTTGTTAGAGAGTATCGCGTTAAGGAACTGCCGGAAGTTGAAGTCGGCGGAGATGTCAAGGTAAGTGAATTTTCTGAAGTTACTTTTGTAGATGTATCCGGGACGACTAAGGGTAAGGGATTTGCCGGTGTAATGAAGCGTCATGGATTTGGCGGTTTCCCTGCATCTCATGGTACAGAGCGTAAGCACAGAGCGGCAGGTTCTATATCGAGTTTTGCAAGTGACGCAGGTCATGGCGGTAACCTTAAAAAAGGTAAGCGTATGGCAGGCAGGATGGGGGGTACAAGGGTAACGACAAAAAATCATAAAGTTATATCAATAGATGAAGAACAGAATCTTTTAGTTGTCAAGGGAGCAGTCCCTGGTCCATGCGGCGGATATTTAGAGGTACGCAGCAGCAGAAAGAATTAATAGCCAATAATGGCGGATTTGGAACGGAAAGATGATAGAAGTATCAGTATTAAATAAAGCAGGTAAGTCAGTTGAGAGCCTTAAGGTTGATGAAGCCAGTTTGGGCGGCAAGGTCCGTCACGATCTTCTTAAGCAGGCGATCGTGATGTATCATGCCAATAAGCGTGTAGGCACTGCCACAACCAAGGGCAGAAGCGATGTTGCAGGTTCGACAAGCAAGCTTTTCCGTCAAAAGGGTACAGGTAATGCCCGAGTAGGTAATGCCCGTACGGGTAAGCGGGTCGGCGGAGGAACGACTTTTGCCAAGAAACGCCGGGATTTTGGTAAGGATATGCCAAAAAAGCAGAGGCGTTTGGCAATGTCATCAGCAATCCTCAGCAAGCTCGAGAGCGGCAATCTGGTTGTTGTTGACAAGTTTGATTTCAAAGAGCCTAAGACTAAAGATTTTGTCAAAATGCTCGGCAACCTTAAGATAGATAGAAGTTGTCTTGTAACTGTCAACGGTTATGATGTGAATGTTTACAAGTCAGCAAGGAATATTCCGAAGGTTGATGTTCTTATTGTTAATGATCTGAATGCTGGCGATATATGCAACAGGCAGAAGGTTTTGTTTACCAAGGAAGCCTTTGAGTCTCTTATTAATAAAAACAGCAAAGAAAATTAAAACAGGCAGGTGCAGTTGTGAATGATTATGATGTAGTAATCAAGCCATTGGTGACAGAGCAGGGAATGCATTTTGCGAATATTGGAAATGCCTATTCCTTTCAGGTTCATACAAAGGCAAATAAGTACCAGATAAAGACTGCTGTTGAGCATCTTTATAAGGTTAAGGTTAAGAAGGTTCGTACATCCAACCGCAAGGGAAAGCCTAAACGAAGGGGTATGAATTTTGGTACTACTCCACACTGGAAAAAGGCAGTAGTTGTACTTGATGAAGAACATCATATTGATCTGTTCTAATATATTTGAGCGAGAGCTTTAAGCGAGGTAAGTAATGGCTATAAAATTATATAAACCGACAAGTCCTGGCCGCAGGAACGCTTCAGTTATTGATTATAACAAGGAGCTCAGCGGGGATAAGCCCGAGAAGTCTCTGTGCAAGAGAATCAAGAAGCATGGCGGAAGAAACCACAGCGGCAAGACGACTGTGCGTTTTCGCGGTGGCGGTGCCAGACGCATATATCGTATGATAGATTTCAAGCGTAACAAAGACGGCGTAAATGGTAAGGTTGCTACAATTGAGTATGACCCTAACCGAAACTGTTTTATTTCTCTGGTTAAGTATCTGGACGGTGAAAAGCGTTATATTCTGGCTCCTGCGGGGCTTAGTGTTGGCGATATTGTCCAGAGCGGTCAGAGAGTAGAACCTAAAGTTGGTAATAGTATGCCGCTTTCTGCGGTTCCTGTCGGAGTTGCGGTTCATAATATTGAGATGAGGCCGGGCCAGGGCGGTAAACTTGTACGAAGTGCAGGCGGTGTAGCAAGGCTTATGGCAAAAGAAGGTGACTGGGTTACAATCGTTCTTCCAAGCGGTGAAATGAGGCAGGTCAGATGTGAATGCAGGGCGACGATTGGAGTTTTGAGTAATGGTGATTATCAGAATGTCAAGCTTGGTAAGGCTGGACGAAAACGTCACCAGGGCAAACGTCCTCATGTTCGAGGTAAGGCTATGAACCCTGTAGCTCACCCGATGGGCGGCGGTGAAGGCAGAAGTAACGGCGGCAGGCATCCCTGCAGTCCTAACGGTTTGCCGGCTAAGGGCGGCAAGACCCGTAAAAAACGCAATCCGTCTAATAAGCGTATTATACGCAGACGAAGAAATAAACGAAGCGGTCAGTTGGTATTGTAATATAATAGTAAAGAATTACTGAAGGAAGATAATGGGAAGATCTCAGAAAAAAGGCCCATACGTTGATGAAAAGCTTTATTTGAAAGTAAACAGACAGATCGAGTCCGGCAGCAAGGAACCGATTAAAACATGGGCAAGGTCGTGTACTATAGTTCCTGAATTTGTGGGTTTTACATTTATGGTACACAACGGAAAGATGTTTCATAAAGTTTTAATTACTGAAGATATGGTGGGTCATAAACTCGGAGAGTTCAGCCTGACGCGTACTTTCAGAGGACATGGCTCCGGTGGATAGTGGTTTATAAGAGTCGGGCATATTTGTCCGGATATTTATTGATAAGAAAGTTTACAGGATAGTTTAAATGTTAAGCGGTAGTAAACTTAAAGAAATTAGTGAAGAGCGCAACCTGACTATAGATCAGCTTTCAGGTTATCTTGCACATGGCGGAATGGATCGTGACTCAGCCAAGAGCGCACTTCGTAACTGGATGCGTGGTTTTTATAAGCCTGTACCTAAGACCGCCGATGTCGAACGTCTTGCCGAAGGTTTGGGTATAGAAACTAATGAGATATCAGTTTGGCAGGCTAAGCTTCGATACGCGCCGTTAGCTCCTCGAAAGGCCAGGCTTGTTGCCGATATGATAGCAGGCAGACATGTCCAGGACGCATTGGATGTTTTGAAGTTTAATCATAAACGCGCTTCATCGATGTTTTACAAGCTTTTGGAAAGCGCTATTGCCAACGCTGATGAACAGGCAGCTGATCTTGAGAGCCTGTTTATCTGTGAGGCTCGGGTTGACGGAGCTGGCAGAAGAATAGGTACTCGCAGATGGATTCCGAAAGACCGCGGCAGGGCACATCCTATCCGTAAGGAAGCGAGCCATCTTTATGTAACAGTAACAGAAGAGTGAACGTTATTTATGAAACGAGTTAATATTAATATTAGATATTAAATTGGAGCAGTATGGGTCAGAAAGCATCGCCAATTGGTTTCAGGACAGGTATCAGCAGAAGCTGGAGCAGTACGTGGTTTGCTCCAAAAGCTAACTATGGAGAATTCTTAGTTGAAGACTGGAAGGTCAGAAACTATGTTGATCGTAAGTTTAATCGTCAACCCCCTTACGCAGCGGTATCAGAGGTTGAGATAGCCCGTACCCGTAATGAGGTTAAGGTTACATTGCATACGGCCCGTCCTGGCATGGTGATCGGTCCCCGCGGCGCGGAGGTGGACAAGCTTAGGGAAGAGCTGGAAATAATTATAGACCGTAAGGTTAATGTTAATGTTATTGAAGTTAAAGAACCTGCACTTAACGCTCAGTTGGTAGCAGAGAGTATCTCTGAGCAGCTTAAGAAGCGTGGTTCTTATCGCCGAGCAATGAAGATGTCATGTGAAAACGCCATGAACGCAGGTGCCAAAGGTGTTAAGGTTATGTGCGGCGGCCGACTTTCCGGTGCCGAGATTGCAAGAAGCCAGACTCAGAAAATGGGTAGTATTCCGCTTCATACTCTTGATGCTAATGTAGATTACGGTGTTGCGACTTCTCGTACGACCTATGGTGCTATAGGTATCAAGGTTTGGATATATAAGGGTAAGTTTGGTGAAGAGATACAGCCTATATCAAGGCCCAGACGCGGCGGCGGCAGGCGTGGCGGCAAAGGCCCTTCTTCTAAGGGTTCAGGCGGTTCTAAAGGTTCCGGCGGAGGCAAGAGCAAGGCTCCGGTACGGCAGAAATTGGCACAAGCAGCCGATAGTAAGAGCACAAGTGAAGCCGATTCAGCTTCTTCGGAACAGAAAAGCTCGGAAAGTAAAAGCGAATAATTATACGATCAGTTAAGAGGTAATACAATGGCTTTGATGCCGAAAAGAGTTAAATATCGTAAGCACCAGCGAGGCAAGATGAAAGGTAACGCAACTCGCGGTAACTATGTTTCGTTTGGTGATTTTGGTATCCAGTCTCTTGAGACTGCATGGATAACCGGCCGACAGATTGAGGCGGCACGAATAGCAGCGACTCACTTTTTGCGACGTGAGGGTAAGGTTTATATTCGAATATTTCCTCATAAGTCGTATACATCCAAGCCGCTTGAGGTTCGAATGGGTAAAGGTAAAGGCGAGATTGAGGGTTGGGTAGCTTGTGTAAAACCAGGTACGGTTATGTTTGAAATAGGCGGTGTTGAAGAAGAATTAGCCAAGCAGGCACTTGCACGGGTAGCTCATAAGATGCCCGTCAGGTGCAGATTTGTTACTCGAAGACATACGATTGGATAGAGGGTAATAATATGAAAGTATCAGAAATACGCGATTTGCGAAGTGATGAGTTGAATGAAAAGCTTGAAGAGCTTGAAGTTAAGCTTTTTGAACTCAGGAGCCAGGCGGTTACTGAAAATATTGCAAATAATCATCTTGCACGTAATGTCCGAAAGGACATAGCGCGTGTAAGGACAATAATGAGAGAGCGTCAGTTACAGGAACAAGATTAAAGTTATGGAAGAAACTAAAGTTAAAAAGAATCTTCGTGGTTTGGTAGTCAGTAAAAGCGGTGACAAAAGCATCCGCGTACAGATTGATTATCTGACCAAGCATCCGAAATATTTTAAGTATATCAAGCGTCGCACTAAGCTTGGTGCTCATGATGAGCAGAATGAAGCATCTGTAGGCGATCTGGTTGATATCAGTGAATGCCGGCCGGTAAGCAAAACAAAATGCTGGCGTCTGGAACGAATCGTAGAAAAAGGCAATATTAAGTAAAGGATATAATCGTGATTCAGCAGGAAACGATGTTGAACATAGCCGATAACAGCGGTGTTAAGCTTGCCCAGTGCATAAAGGTACTTGGCAGAGGAGCCAGCAGAAAGGGTAAGGATACTCGCCCGACCGCATCGGTTGGTGACATAGTCAGTGTAGCTATTAAAAGGCACCTTCCCAGTTGTCAGCTTGACAAGAAGAAGGTTTATCGTTGTGTTATTATAAGGACCAAAACACCTGTACGCAGACCGGACGGAAGTTACGTTCGATTTGACAGTAACGCAGCTGTTATGATCGATGCAGACAAGAATCCGATGGGTACTCGTATCTTCGGTGCCGTAGCGAGGGAGCTTCGGGAAAAAGAATTTATGAAGATAATTTCGCTTGCGAGCGAGGTAGTTTAGGAAGCGAGTCAAGAATGTCAATGCATGTTAAAAAAGGTGATACTGTAGAGGTTATTTCAGGTGAGCACAGGGGTGTGACCGGCAGGGTTATGAAGGTTATTCCCGCTAAGAAACGTGTTCTGGTAGAGGGAGTAAATCTTGTTTATAAGCATGTGCGTCCCTCTCAGAAGAATCCACAGGGCGGCAGGATCCGTATGGAACAGCCGATCAATATCAGCAATGTACTTCCGGTCGACCCGAAAAGTCATAAAGGGTCACGTGTCAGGTTTGAGCTTGACAAAAAGGGCGGTAAGAAACGAGTAACATTATCAGGTAGTGATTTGGGTCATGTATCCAAATCAAGTAAGTAAGACGGGAAATAAAAATGGCAAGGCTTAAAGACTTATATAAATCAAAAGTAAGAGAAGGACTTCAGAGTAAGTTTAATTACAGCTGTCCGATGGCGATTCCGAAGATGGAAAAGGTTATAATCTCCATGGGTGTCGGAAGGGCGTTACTTGACCGTAAATATATGGATAACGCCAAAAGCGATCTGACGGCTATCAGCGGTCAAAAACCGGTTATCTGCAAGGCCCGCAAGAGTGTATCTAATTTTAAGGTGCGTGAAGGTTATGAAACCGGACTTAAGGTTACACTGCGTAAGAGCCGAATGTATGAATTTATGGACAGGCTGATCAATCTTGCGATACCGCGTGTTAAGGACTTTAGGGGGTTGAACCCCAAAAGTTTTGACGGCCGGGGTAATTATTCTCTGGGGCTTGATGAGCAGAGTGTGTTTCCGGAGATTGATTCGGGTAGAATTGAAACAACGCAGGGAATGAATATAACATTTGTGACCACGGCAAATACTGATGATGAGGCCCGTGAGATGCTCAGTCTTTTTGGTATGCCTTTTAAGTAATTTTCTGTGTTATAGATTAGGGAGTAAATATGTCAACGACAGCATTAGAGAACAAGGCACGTAAGAAGCCGAAATTTCGCAGCAGAGGTTATACTCGTTGTGAGCTTTGCGGACGTGCTCGGGCCGTTTACCGCAAGTTTAAGATTTGCCGTATATGTTTTCGTACAATGGCCAATGAAGGCAAGATACCAGGAGTCAAGAAGGCAAGCTGGTAGAGGATAAAATTAGATAATCCCTTATGGGACAGAATTTTTTCGGAGTATTATATGAGTTTGAGTGATCCTGTTGCAGATATGCTTACACGGATTCGCAATGGTTCGCGGGTCAGGAAAAAGTGTGTCGATGTAAAAGCGTCGAACATTTGCAAGGGCATAGCGAAAGTTCTTGAAGAGGAAGGTTATATTAAGGGTTTTGACTTTATTGATGACGGCAGGCAGGGTTTTTTGCGTGTTGATCTTAAGTATTCAATGGAGGGAGATCCTGTTATAACGGAGCTTGATAGAGTCAGTAAGCCCTGCAGACGCCTTTATTCAGGCGTCAAGGATATGCCGAAGGTTCTTGAAGGTCTCGGGGTTATGATAGTTTCAACAAGTAAGGGCGTATTGAGTGATAAGAAATGCCGGGAGAATAATCTCGGCGGTGAACTACTTTGCATGGTGAGTTAAATGAGTCGTATAGGCAAAAAACCGATAGAAATACCAAGTGGCGTAAAAGTTGAGAAGGGTGGTAAAGGAATCAAGGTTACCGGGCCAAAGGGTTCGCTTGAGCTTTCCTGTCCTTTGGGCATTGATGTTAAGATTGAAGACAAGGAAGTTTTGGTAGACAATCCAAAGCCTCAGATCCGTCAACTCAATGCTATGCACGGGACGGTAAGGTCCTTAATCAACAATATGGTAGAGGGAGTAAGTAAGGGCTTTGTTCGTAATATGGAAATATACGGTACAGGGTATAATGTTAAGGAGCAGGGTGGAAAGCTCGTTCTTAATGTTGGGTTCAGTCATCCGGTAGAAATGAAACTTCCAAAGTCAGTAAGCGTTGAGATTAAGACACCTGCTACCAGAGGTAACGATGTACCTGCTGTGTTTTCGTTAAGTGGTTACGATAAGCATGAGCTTGGTCAGTTTGCTGCCAATGTAAGGAAGGTTCGTCCTCCTGAACCTTATAAAGGCAAGGGGATTCGTTATGCCGATGAGTATGTACGCCGTAAAGTTGGAAAGGCCTTTACAAGCGGCGGTTAATAAAGTTTTTAATAAAGTTTTTTTGAATCCTGCCTAATTCGGCGGGAATGAAACAGGAAACATCAGATATGAATAGCAAGAGATTAAAAAAGACGAAATTCAGGCGCAGATATCGCAACAGCAATAAGGTTCGGGGAGATTCTGAACGTCCTCGGCTTGCGGTTTTCCGTTCAGCAAGACATATTTACGCCCAGGTAATTGATGATATGTCAGGTGTGACGCTGGCGTCGATGAGTACGATGAATAAATCGCTGAGAGATTCAATCGGTTACGGAGGTAATACAAAGGCAGCTGAAGCGGTTGGCGAGGCTATAGCTAAGCAGGCGACCGGAGTAGGTATTAAATGTGTTCGGTTTGACCGGAACCGTTATCGATATCACGGCAGGGTTAAGGCACTTGCTGACGGAGCGAGGAAAGGCGGACTGGTATTTTAGTCCATTTCGAAAATTAATATTTTGAGTAATTACATTTTATGGAGATTAAATGGCTGAGGAATCAAACAGATTAGGGATTCAGAAAGAACAGCCTTTAGAAGACACTGTTGTTAAGATATTCAGATGTTCGAAGGTTGTCAAGGGCGGCAGGAATTTCAGTTTTGGTGCTCTTGTGGTAGTCGGCGATCATGACGGCAGAGTTGGAGTCGGCTATTCCAAGGCTAATGAGGTTCCTATGTCCGTGGAAAAGGCGATTAAGGACGCCAAAAAGAACCTTAATCAGGTTTCATTAGTGAACGGCACACTGCCTCATAAGGTAGTCGGAAGATATCGGGCAACAAAGGTTGTCATGATGCCTGCAGGACCTGGTACAGGGATTATCGCGGGTTTGAGTGCACGTGCGGTTCTTGAATACGCTGGAGTAAAGAATATTCTTACAAAGGTTCACGGCAGTACTTCTGCTAAGAATGTGGTTAAGGCGACTCTTGACGGTCTTCTGCAGTTGAGAAGTAAGGCGGAGATTGAGGAATTGCGCGGTGTTGAGATATCGGAAGATATGCGTGAGACTAAAGTTGCCGGTTAAATGTTTTATGGTTAATACGCTCATTAAGAGCTTTTTTAAGTGGTGAGATAATGTTAAGCAATGAGATAACACAGATTGCGGGTAAATATAAAAAAGCAAAACGAGTTGGCCGAGGCAAGGGTACCGGTAACGGCAAGACCTGCGGAAGGGGCCATAAAGGTGCCAAGAGCCGAAGCGGTTCCAAGCTTAAAAAGTCATTTGAAGGCGGACAGATGCCCTTGTTCAGGCGGATACCTAAGCGCGGCTTTAATAATGTCCGTTTCATGACCAGCTATGAGATTGTTAATGTATCTGAGCTTGAGCGTGTTTTTGATGACGGCAGTTCCGTTGCCGTTGCAGAGCTTGCGGGAGCTGGGCTTGTTGACAGTGCCAGGAGCAGAGTTAAAATCCTCGGCGATGGTCAGCTTACTAAAAAGCTTGATGTGAGTGCTCATAAGTTCAGTAAGAGCGCTCAGGAAAAGATTAACGGCTGCGGCGGCAGTACGAAGATTGTCGCATAGGTAAAATGGATTTTAAGGTGAACTGATGTTTACAAAGATAGCAAATATATTTAAGGTTCCGGACCTGAGAAACAAAATATTGTTTACGATTGCACTTTTGTGTATTTATCGTATTGGTTTTCATATTCCTGTTCCAGGTTTTAACCAGGAGGCTGTTGCCGAGGCTGCTGATACACGTGGCAGTACAAGCCCTCTTGGCAGAGCGACCGAATATCTGCAGATGTTCAGCGGCGGTACACTTAGCCGAAGCAGTCTTTTTGGCCTTGGTATTATGCCCTATATTTCGGCATCGATTATTCTAATGCTGTTGCAGGAGGTTGTTCCCGCTTTGCGGAAGCTCAGGCAGGAAGGCCAGGCCGGTCACAAAAAAATACAGGAGTATACCCGTTATCTTACGGTACCTTTGTGTCTTCTTCAGTCGTTGATGTTTATGAATATGATAAGCGGAGGTGAGGCTAAGGCAATATACCCGGGTATGCGCACTCAGGCGATGATGATGGGTATGATTGGTATGACTGCCGGAACGATGTTCCTCATGTGGCTTGGAGAGCAGATCGATGAGTATGGTATTGGTAACGGAATCAGTTTGCTGATTATGGCAGGTATTGTTTCTCGTATGCCATGGGCCGTACGAACTGTAGCTCAACGTGCAGATTTTACCATGGGTGCAGGTCCGGGTACTTATGGACCGGGTGTAATTTTATTTTTGATTATTGCTTTTGTTTTTGTTATCGCAGGTGCGATATTGATTACACAGGCTCAGCGGCGAATCCCTATTCAGTACGCTAAGCAGATGAGAGGCAGGAGAATGTACGGCGGACAGAGGCAGTATTTGCCACTTCGTGTAAATCACGGCGGAGTTATGCCCATTATATTTGCGTCCAGTCTTATGATGTTTCCATCTATTCTTTTTCAGCAGATAGGTAATGTTGTCGCAGGTTCTGAGCTTTGGTCAGGTATTATGTCGGTCCTTGTGGGTGCGTTTAGGCCCAGTGCTTATACATATAATATAGTTTATATCACGATGATATTTCTTTTTGCATATTTCTGGACTACTGTTCAGTTCCAGCCTAAGGATATGGCAAAACGTCTTCGGGATTCGGGCAGTTTTATCCCGGGTCTGAGGCCTGGTCATCGAACAGCGGAATACCTTGAGACTGTAATGACACGTATAACATATTACGGTGCGACGTTTCTTGCGATAATAGCGGTTGTTCCTACAGTGGTTGCCCAGTCGCTCGGTGTAGACTGGAGTGTGGCTAACTTCCTTGGAGGTACAGGGCTTTTGATTGTTGTAAGTGTATCGCTTGATCTTGTGCAGCGTATTGAGGCGAATTTGATAATGCGTAACTACGATGGTTTTAGTGACAGCGGAAGAATACGAGGAGCATTCAGATGAGATTGATACTGTTAGGTCCACCCGGAGCAGGTAAAGGTACTCAGTGTAAGCGTATTATTGAGAAATACGATGCGGCCCATCTTTCAAGCGGAGATATTCTTCGTTCTGAAAGATCTGCCGGTACCGAACTTGGCAAGGAAGCTCAGGGATATATGGATTCCGGTCAGCTTGTACCTGATGGACTCATAATCGATATGATGATGAAAGCTGTCAAGCAGGCAGGCGGTAATTATGTTCTTGACGGTTTTCCAAGAACGGTAGTTCAGGCACAGGAGCTTGATAAGGCGCTGGACCAGGCATCTGAGAAGATAGATGCGGTTGTAAACCTTGAGGTTGAAGATGAGGTTATCGCCTCTCGTTTAACTGGAAGGCGGAGCTGTCCGAAATGCGGAGCGGTTTATCATATTGAAAATCTTCCGCCCGAGAATGATAATATGTGTGATAAAGGCTGCGGTGAGCTTGTTCAGCGTGATGATGATAAGCCCGATGTGGTATCTAACCGTCTTAAGACTTATCATAACCAGACAGAGCCCATTCTTGATTATTACAAGAAAACTGGCAAGAACATTGTCAACGTCAATGCTGATCAGGATATTGATGAGGTTACGAATAATTTATTCGCGGAGCTTGGTAAGATAGAAGGTTAGGTTCTGTGAATGGCAATTAATCTTCGCAGTAAAAGAGAAATTGAGTTGCTCCGCGGAGCCGGGGCGATAGTTGGTAAAGTTCTTTCAAAATTGCAGGAAAGTATTGAGCCGGGTATAAGTACCGGTGAGCTTGACAGAATAGCCGCGGGTATAACGCAAGAGGCTGGCGGAAAGGCTTTGTTCAGGGGCGTTAAGAGTCCTTATGCTAAGAAGCCTTTTCCTGGCGTTATCTGTTCCTCCGTGAATGAGCAGATAGTCCACGGCATACCGTCAGATAAGGTTCTTGTCAGGGAAGGTGATATTATCAGTATTGATTACGGTGTCAGGCTTGAAGGGTATTGCGGAGATGCGGCATTTACAGCTGCTGTTGGTAAGATATCTGTACAAAAGCAGAAGCTGCTGGATGTTACTCGAAGACTGCTTGATATTGCGATAGAGATGAGCAGGCCCGGTGAAAAGTGGAGCAATATCGCTTCGGCAATGGATAAATGTGCAAGAGATGCAGGTTTTTCCGTTGTTCGTGAATTTGTGGGTCATGGCATAGGTACACAGATGCATGAAGACCCGAAGGTGCCGAACTATTTAAGTTCAGAGCTAAAGCGTAATGATATATTTCTTAAGGAAGGAATGATTTTGGCGGTTGAGCCGATGGTTAATATGGGCGGCTATGCCAGCAGGACGCTTAAGGATGGCTGGACTGTGGTTACCAAAGACGGTAAGTGCTCAGCTCATTTTGAGCATACTATCGCGATAGTTGAAGACGGATGTGAGGTTTTGACCGTCGTCGATTAAGATAAATTGAAAGCATAAGCCGGACCGAACGTAGAATATCGTTAAATTGAATAGAAAAATATATGGCTAAAAAAGATGCAATAAGGGTTGACGCAAAAGTTATTGAGGCATTGCCTAACGCCGTGTTCAAGGTTGAACTTGAAAACGGTCATGAGGTCCTGGCTCATGTCAGCGGTAAGATGCGGATGCACTTTATTCGTATATTGCCGGGTGACACTGTTACCGTAGAGATGAGTCCTTATGATCTCAACCGGGGCAGAATAGTATTAAGGAATTAAATTTCAGTAATTTTATTTAAGTCGAAGTTAAAAGACCTGAGGTGTAATTATGAAAGTAAGAAGTTCAGTAAAAAGGATATGTGAAAGTTGCAAGGTTATTCGCCGTAAAGGTGTTGTACGCGTGATCTGTGCAGCTGATCCTCGTCATAAACAGCGTCAGGGTTAGTTTAAAGAGTAACAGTAATTTTAGAATGTGAGGATTTATTATGCCGCGTATAGTTGGTGTTGATGTTCCTAATGATAAGCCTGTATGGATCGCCTTGACATATATTCATGGCGTTGGCAGGGCTTCATCGCATAAGATACTTGAACGAGCGAATGTAGACAAAAACGCACGTGCCGGTAAGCTGACAGAAGATGAAGTCAGTCGAATAGCACAGCTGATTGATAATGAATTTATTGTTGAAGGTCAGCTTCGAAGGCAGGTCTCGCAGAATATTGCCAGACTTAGGGATATAGCCTGTTACCGGGGTATCCGTCACCGCAGAGGGCTTCCTGTGCGTGGCCAGCAGACCCAGTGTAACGCCCGTACCAGAAAAGGTAAGAAAAAGACTGTTGCTGGCAAAAAGGGTGTTAAGGCTTTACGTTAATCTTAACTAAATTTTGGGAATAAATATTAATGGCTAAAAGTGGTAAAAAGAAAATAAGAAGAAATGTTGTTAAGGCTGTAGCTTTTATTAAGGCTACGTTCAATAACACTCTTATTACAATAACCGACACTGAGGGCAATGCACTTTGCAAAGGGTCTGGCGGTATGGTGGGTTTTAAGGGTTCTCGTAAAAGTACACCTTTCGCGGCTCAGCGAGCTGCAGAACTTGCAGCAAAGACAGCAATGCGTTATGGTGTACGTGAGGTTGAAATTAAGGTAAAAGGACCGGGCAGCGGTAGAGAATCTGCTATTTCCGCAATGCAGCAGGCAGGTTTGCGTATATCTTCAATCGAGGATATTACCCCGATACCTCATAACGGATGTAGACCCAAGAAACGCAGAAGAGTTTAATTTAGTTTTTAAAATTAAGAATAAAACAAAAGTTTATCAACAGTGATGAATACAGATAGCAGTTTGGTTTTAGGCCATAACACAACTGCTGAGAACTTTGTCGCTATTACAGGAGGCCATAAATGAGAATTACCTGGCGAGGTCTTGAGCTGCCAACAAGTATTGAAAGAGTTAGTGATGTTTCTGACAGTAAATATGGCAGGTTTCATGTTGAACCTTTTGAAAGAGGTTTCGGAACTACGATAGGAAACAGTTTGCGGAGAGTATTGCTTTCCTCTCTGGAGGGAAGTGCGGTTACCTCGGTAAATATTTCCGGTGTTGACCATGAGTTTTCTTCTATAGACGGGGTCATGGAAGATGTTACCGAGATAATCCTGAATATCAAGAAACTCATCGTTCGTACCGAGGGAGATGAGATTAGGACTATGGAGGTTAAAGCTGACAAGGCTGGTGAAGTTACAGCTGGTCAGATTGACTGCGATTCTTCTACTGAGATAATCAATAAGGATCTTGTCCTGGCCACTTTGACAAAAGATGTTGAGTTTTGTATCGAAATGGAAATCCAAAAGGGCAGGGGATATTCGCCTGCCTCTGAACGGATTGCAGAGTCGGAAAGGTTTGATCAGGAAGTAGGAAATATTGAGATTGATGCGATTTATTCCCCGGTTGTAAGAGTACGTTATAAGACTGAGGATACTCGTGTTGGTCAGCTGACGAATTATGACAGGCTCATACTTGAAATATGGACTGATGGTACTGTTACCCCGGAACTGGCGTTGGTTGAAGCTGCCAAGATTCTTCGCAAGTATATAAATCCCTTTGTTCAGTACTCTGAGCTGGGTGAAGAGACAGTTGAAAAGGATGTTATGGCCGAGGAGCAGGAAGAAGAAAAGGTTGATGAGGAGCTTGCTCAGAAGCTTTCGACTCCCATCGAGGCACTTGATTTGACTGTTCGATCTAATAACTGTCTGGAATCAATGCATATCGAGACAGTTGGACAGTTGGTTAAAATGACAGAGGCTGATCTGCTTAAGATACGCAGTTTCGGAAAGACCAGCCTCAGAGAGATACAAAGGAAACTGGCAGACATGGGCCTGACCCTTGGAATGACAGATGTTTAATTTTTTGTGTAAGTGATTTGCAGCGGTTTTATTTAGAGTGTTTAGTTTATCGCTCAAATATGCAGAAAGGTAATTTATATGCGTCACCGAATATCAGGAAGACAACTTAACAGAACAAGTGAACACAGACTGGCTATGAGACGTAATATGGCCTCGTCACTTTTTGAGCATGAGAATATTTCCACTACGATTCAAAAGGCGAAAGAAGTTAAGAGTTTTGCTGAAAAGCTTATAACGCTTGGAAAGAAAGGCACTCTTTCTGCCCGTCGCAAGGCAATATCTCTGCTTGGCAATCGGGCTATTTACGAGGAAGAAGATGGAGTAATGATTCGTAAAGGAACTGTTGTGGGTAAGCTTTTTAGTGAAATCGGGCCGAGATATCTTGATCGTCCCGGCGGTTATACGAGGATAATCAAGCTATCCAAAAGGCGACTTGGTGATAATGGCCAGTTGGTTTTGCTTCAGCTTGTAGGCAAGGACTCCGGGACAAAACAGACAACTGAAGAAAAACCAAAGGAAAAATAAATTGACGTTGATTTCAGCTGAGGGGGTTAATGGATGAACGATAACGATTGCATTTTTTGTAAAATCGTCAGAGGGGATATTCCTGCCAATAAGATTTATGAAGATGATGATTTATTGGCATTCATTGATATTGCTCCTGTCAGCGATGGGCATTCTTTGGTTATTCCAAAAGAGCATTATGAGTTTTTGCATGACTGTCCAAAGGACCTGGCAGGAAAAATATTTGGCAAAGTTAGTTTTTTATCAAAGGCAGTAATAAAAGCAATGAACAGCGATTCTTACAATGTTTTGTGTAACAACGGCTCCAACGCCGGCCAGGTTGTCAAGCATGTTCATTTTCATATAATACCTCGTAAGGCAGGGGATGCGATATTGAAAGGCTGGCCAAGTTACAGTTATGAAAATGGTAAGGCTCAGGAAATAGCTTCCATAATTAAAAAAGAGATTAAAAGTAATTAAAAGTACTTGATAACGTCAAAATTATGTGTTAATCTTAATGAATATTTAACGCGGGGTAGAGCAGGCTGGTAGCTCGTCGGGCTCATAACCCGGAGGTCGGAGGTTCGAATCCTCCCCCCGCTACTTTTTAAGCGCCTGTTATTGCAAGAGTTATGGTCAAGCAATAGCAGGCCTTTTTTCATCTAACACACCTGCTGCAACAGGTGTGCAACATACATATTGGACAGAGCTGATAACGTACAATATTATGCGCTCATTTATATAGGACCACAAAGTAATCCTCTCAATCTGGTCCAAAAAGACTTTGAATAAAATATATTAACCAGAATTGAGAGAAATATTAAAAAAAATGTGCGCAACTTTCTTGACACTACCAGGCAGTACGCCCGCCAGGATTCGAACCTGGGACCTTCGGTTTAGGAAACCGATGCTCTATCCTGCTGAGCTACGAGCGCTTTGATAAAATTTTCTTGAATTACCCGCTAAAGGTAACCGTTGTTATAAAACAACTGAACCAAAAATAAATTAACTCATGCTGCAACTTTCATCCATATTAAGCCGTTACCGGCCCCACTAATCGAGCGACCAGCAGTAGCGGCCATTACAAGCGGAAGTTCCCGTAATGTGCCTAAAGCCACTCGGAGCAACTGCTTTCGTTTGAGCCGTTTCAGATAATCGAAAATCTGATCGACCATCGGGAGCGGTCAAAAGCAGATAAACACATCTCTTATTTACCTGCCTAAAGACACTCGGGGCGACAGGACTTGAACCTGCGACCTCATGACCCCCAGGGTAATCCGGCCATTCTGTAACCACTTTTCAATCAAGCACTTACAAATGCAAGCCTTTTAGTGCCAACAATTTACATTTGCCAATGTCAGACATAATAAGACATCAGATACCAATTGTCAAATCAAAAGTTATAGGCAAAGTTATAAAAATAGTTTTTCAATCTTACACTTACACAGTTTGCGCATGGAATATTCAAATGAATGAGTATAGCCACTATATCTGACTAATGCCAAAAGACCTGCCGCACCCGTAAGATTAAATTGAAGGATTAATTCTGCTGCCCGTAGTAAGGTCTTTAGATTTCTCTTATTTTGCGTGAAACCCGCTTCAGTTTTCTCCGCCGTTTATAACCATTTATTCGCTTATTCGCTACTTGATTGTCATTTGAATTTTGCATTGCAAAATATTAACACCATTACTTGATATTTCAATCACTTAATGGTATGATATTATTATGATTTTAATCAGCTATATTTTGTACTTTTTGCGTTGTTGAATTTATCACCGGTTATCCGGTAAATGAGAAATATAGTTGGTCAAGATACTACAAGCCAATATGCTGATAAACAGAATTATGAAACAATCAAGGTAACGATTTTGCGGCAGGAATGATAAGGCTATGTGCAAAAAAATACTAATTTTGATAACTATTTTTATTTTACTTTCTACAGGATGTGCCATAATTAATCCTGACGGATTTAGCAAAACAAAAAAACAGCTACCCGCTCGGGTAAAAGTTGCGGCAGCTCAGGTAGAAATTCACACCGGTAATGAGATCGATAAGGCAGTTGAATTTATCCACAAAGCAGGTGGCGAGAATGCCGAATTGATCGTTCTTGGTGAATATCTACTCGGGCCTTTTTACAAGGATTGCAGCGAGTCAATTAAGCGTATCTCCCAAGCAGCAAATAAACACAATATCTATGTGATTATAGGAGGTTGGGAAGAATTTGAATACGGTGCATTCAAGGCTAAAAAGAAGAATGGCTATGCTAATACATCGCTACTGTTTGGACGTAACGGTACCATTATTGGTCGATACAGCAAGGTTCATAAAGCAATCGGCGAGCCCCCCTATTTCTGGCCTCCCAAAGGAACCGAGGCAGAATGGCTAATGAGAACTGGTAATAGCTACCCAATATTTGATCTGGATTTTGGACGCATTGGTATTATGACATGCTATGATGGTTATTTCCCCGAAAGTGCTCTAATCCTTTCGCTTAAAGGGGCAGAAATCATTGCCTGGATAAACGGACGGGCCGGGCCCATAGAAGATTATATCGTCAAGGCCGATATGTTCCGAAATTACTGTTCAATCATCACTACGAATTTAGCACCTGGGTCAGGGACGATGATAGGAATGTGGCCGAACAGCATTCTTGCTAAAGTTTCTCAAACAGGTAACCACTATATCAGCGCCGAACTGGACTTGGCCAAACTTCGCCTGCAACGCAAAAACAGCCGAGTATTCCATCAACGAAGGCCCAAAGTTTACAACGCAATCGTTCAAAAACATAAACCCTGGGAGATTTATGAAAAGAACATCGATGATTGATCACTGCATAGAGGTCTATGCCCAGTTTTTTATGTTATCCATATAAAAAATCCCATAGCGTTTCGGCGAGAAAACTGACTAAATGGTTTTTATCTATTTTAGTTTCCATATTAAGCGGTAATTGAAGCGTCTGTTCGGTGCGCTATCACCGTCTGTGCAAAAAGATATGGGGTCTTTAAGTTCAATCGGATTGTCGGCCCACTTGTAATCTAAAATAAAATTATTGCCGTTCAATCCAAGTATTTTTCGAGGAACAGCAAGTTCGATAGAACCGCTTTGATAGTGGTAATTTATTTTTGCAATTTCAGCCCATGGCAGTGAGGGATTATCGGCAGTGTATTTCATAACTAAGGTTTGATTTTCGTTCACAATCTTTTTATTGATCAGATAGTCATAACCATACCAACCTGTGCTATGGTTATTGTCAGAGTCAAGCAGCAGCAACATCCAGTTATCGCCCGTATGAGCAGTTAGGGGCTTTTGTGCATTTGCATAGAAATATATCATATCTTTATCAACAGCGACTTTACATGTGGTTATGTCGTTTCTGCCGGATTCATTTGTGTAATACAGCCCGCCATATCCTGGATAGTCCCTATGGACGGTATCGCCGACTGTATCTCGGTATTCTACACTTATTTCTTGCCAATCATTGAAATTTCCATCTATATTAATTTTATTATAACCTTTTAGCCGAGGTATCGGTCGAACCCCTTTGTATCGCCGAACATTCTGCGCCATTTGCATATAGTAATTGTCCGTATATCCGCCTTTCATCGGCTGAATCCCTCTGTTAAATTCCGAGTTGTACTGATCAACAAAAAGGAACGGACTGGGCCTGCCCATAAAATCGAAAAGATTTTTGTCCTTATATTTAATTTGTTCAGGCAATTTTTCGGGAGTAAATCTGATCGCGGTCCACTCGTTCCAGTCATTTACATAAATAAAATGAGGATTAGACTCGATCGCTTCGTTCCATCTTTCCTGGAAATAGATACCGTATGCTTCGGGATTTTTAACTGTTTTACCCAGCCATGGCACATAGGACGGAAGCGGCAGATCATACTTGTCGAGCATGGGTTGGCCATTTGCTCTGCTCCATGATTTGCCTATCATACTTATTGCGTGCTGAGCGGCGGTAACCGCTGCCTGTTCTTTTGTGCCATTGTAATTCGAGATCAAATCATCCGGATCCATATCACGGACCTTTTTTTCGTAAAAATCGTAGCCAAAACTCCAGTTACCCTCTGTGCCGACAAAACGCTTATTGTTCCATTTGTAATAACCCCACCACATTGTTCTTAATGTGAAAAACTTTTTAACCTCATCGGTGTAATCCTGATAATAGCGTTTTGTATAGTAAGGGTTTCCATAATGGGGGTGGTTTGGATCGCTTACGGCAGCAATATCATAATTCGGATTAGGGTGTTTTATATCTTTTCCTGTGGCATCAATGTTGGGTGTACCATTATATAACAGCAATGGCTTTGAGTCCCAGTAAAACCAGAGGTCCTTGTATTTATGCGTTTTATATATTCGGTCATAGAGTTTCTGGACAACTGTTATGACCGGGCCGTTAAACGCCCAGAAACAAAATTGAGGAACTTTATTGCCCTGGGCCCGCATTTTCTGCATAGTTTCAAATAATACCTGCCACTGATCCCAGTAAAGTTGCGCATTGGTTACATCCAAAATCAATACATCAACCCCGGCATCTGCCAGCATTGAAATATCCCTGCTTATTACAAATTTGTCCTTGCTCAAAAAATAGCCGAGTTCCGGTTCACCCCAGTGGTAGTAATATTCTGACCATAGAGGGCTTTGGGCGTTGAATCGGGCATTAGGGTCTGCTAAGAGTATTTTGGTTACGTCGGCGGTATAAGGATTTGACAAATCCGCCATGGAATCTACGTGCCAGGTAATATAGAACATACCAACTACTCTTCGGTGGTCCTTCTTTAAAGGGCCCGTTTGAGAAATACCCGGCATTGTCCTGCCAAGGGCATCTTTCGCAACCCATGTATCAGGATATATGTCACGATAAGCCAAATCACCAAATACAGAAAAACTCAAAAAACCTGTAAGCATTAAAAGCAGAAGCGACAATATTTTCCACATAAAACAACCTTATAAATGAATCAGTGTATTAATAATTGACAACGGCTTCTACCATAGCAACTATATTTTCAACAGGAGTACCTGCCTGAATATTGTGGCAGCTGCATACAATATATCCTTTTCCGTCAGCGCCAAGTGTTTCAATACATCTATTTGTTTCGGCTTTTACCTGCCCGGGTCTTGCGAATGGCAATACCGACTGATTGTCAATTCCACCGTGAAAGATTATTTTTTTTCCGTAATGTTTCTTAAGCCTTGAGGTATCCATTCCTTTGCAAACGTGCTGGATAGGATTCAGGACATCAATTCCCGTTTCTATAAGTTCGGGTATGAGAGGCTCAACGGCCCCATCTGAATGGTAAAAAACTTTTTTCCCGTATGAGTGTATTAGATTGCACCATCTGGTCATTCGGCCCTTGAAAAACTTTTGCCATATCTCAGGAGCCAAGAGCAGACTTTGCTGCATGCCCATATCATCGCTGATAAAAACCATATCAATATTTTGGCCGAGTATGTCCAAATAGTTTTTTATCATTTTTGTCTGGCGGTACTCTATTATATCAAGAAGATTATTAGCGAAATCCTCTTGTGTTATAAGGTCCATAAGTGACTGTTCAAGCCCTCTCATTTGACAGTAAACCTCGAAAAAGGATACCCATGGACCAAGAGTAACATATTCGTCTGATACCTTTTGAGCTATTTGTTTTGCATGTTCATATTCAAAGTTTTCCGGAGCGGGCCAAAATGGATAATCTTTGAGCGATTGAACTGTATTATAATTTTTCAAAGGCGCTTCGCCGAATTCCTGGTATTGTGCCTTTCCGGACCGAATTGTTTTGAGCGGTACCCCCCAGACAGTTCTTGTTGTGCTTGATTGGGCTCCGACTTGTGAACCCGACGCAGTTCCGTCCGAAGGATTTGTGTACTCCGGGAATACCCAGACAATCTTATCAACTTTCATTTCTTTATACAGTTCGATTTCATCAGTAACACCGAAGTGCTTTTTAAGATCGGCCCCTACCTCATCGGTATACCAGATATCAACCGGCAATCTGTCGGGTTTTTCATTGTTCAGTATCGATAAGACTCTTTGGCGTGAATTCATAATAATTTCTTCATGTTATTTAATAAAATAAAGGCGCTGTCGGAATTGCCGGCAACGCCTTTGACTATCAACCAACTCAATTTGTCATAATCTTATCTACGGCGTCTGAGGAGTAATCCGCCAATTCCGAGAATTATCAGTGTGGCCGGTTCAGGGATGACATTGATTTCTGTCGAAGTAATATTTCCTCCGCCGTCATAATTGTAAACAATATCAAGTATGTCGGACGGATTGGCCGGCTCGATCCAATTGTTATTCAGTGCCGTTGTAAACAGAGTTGTCTGGTCGCCGTTAACAATAAATCTTGCGTTGTCCGCGAGAGTTACATGACCGGTTCCGTCATAAGCGGTATTTACGGCGTAGTCAGCCATAGCCTGACCGAATCCAACCGCTCCCATATGCAGTATCGAGTCGTCTGACATATTGATAACACCGCTTCCACCTGCGTTTTCCGCTGCAACGTTAAAACCGATATACATTGCGTTTGAGACCATCATAGAATTACCGCTGAGATTAAGTGTTCCCACAGAATCAACTATATAGCCAAGTCTGGTAAAATTAGTCGGGTTTAAATATGCGCCGTTTCCAAGCGAAAGAGAAGATGCTCCGGCAGTATAACGTCCGAAATCTAATATACTTACCTGCCCTGCATTTACATTCAACATAGGCATTGTGGTATTAGGGAACCCTGTAATAGGCTCAATATCAACAACAACAAGATCAAGTGCTGCCGGCACTGTCCAGAACGGTGGCGTTCCTGCTTCAAAAATTGTTAAATTTAACCAGTTGTCGGCAAGGCTCCATGTAGTGCCGTCCGGAGATGCGCCATAAGCACCCAGATTTGTACTTGCCCATCTTATTTCTGCACTGAAACCAATACTACTAATTAGTAACATTAAAAGTGAAATAACCAGGATTTTCTTCATTTTTCCTACCTCCAAAAACAATAATTTACATTTAATTTTACAAACATCTAAGCTGCCCAACCGACACTGACATAGGTTGGTTTACATTTTAGATAATATCTAATGTTGCCTAATTTTTATCGTCAAGCCACTGCTCGACAAATTCAACAAAATCATTTTCATCTACAATACAGTCATAGTTGAAATCCATATCGGAATAAGCTGAAGCTTTTAATACATTTATTTCTGTTGATACCAGGGCTCCTTCTGTGTCATAGTTAGACACCAATACAAGAGTTTCACAGGGGTGAACAGTTTGTATCAGGCCGTCATTTATTGCGTCGTTAAAAAATACTGTCTGGTCACCATTGACAATCAATCTGGCATTTTCGGTCATAGTAATAAGGCCTGTCCCATTTAAATCAGGGTCTAAAGGGTCATAATCAGGATTTTGCTGCCCAAATTCGAGATTTGCCGTGTGAAGTACACAGTTTCCGGACATGTTAATAACCCCGCTTCCGCCCGCATTATCAGCTGAGCTGTTGAATCCCACCTGCATTAAATTGGTCACTAAAGTTCCGCCTTGCAGGTTCAATGTTCCGACAGAATCAATATAATGTCCGAGTCTTGTTTCTGTAATGACCAGGTAAGCTCCTGGCACTGGTAAAAGGTCCAAAGAAGACTGGCCCGCAAAATTATGACCAAGGTGCAATTTGGAAATATTATCAACTACACTGCTTAATATTGGCATTGTTTCGTTGAAGACTCCGGGGTTTGCTTGTGAGTCAATATAAACTGAGTCCGCGACCGTCGGGACGGTCCAGTAAGGCGGTGTTTCTGCTAAGACATTATTCACGTTGAACCAGTTATCTGCCAGTTCCCAGTTAATACCGTCCGGTTTGGCTGTTGGGAAAAAGTCAGGCATATTATCAGCTGCCCATCTAATCTCTGCAGCAGATGAAACGCATGAAAAAGTTACTACTATAAGCAGCAGTGCGATCATTTTAAAGTTCATTTTATATTCTCCCTGACTTAAACGAATTTAACTCATTTGTATCAAACTTAGGCTCTTTTAGGGTTTTGTGCTAATTAACCACTTGTCAGAAAACAAGGCGAAATCTTTCAGGTCAACCTTGCAGTCACCGTCAAAATCCATCGTGGGGCATTGACTGGCGGTAACGGTAGTTTTACCGGGATTAGTTATATCGTAATCGTATTTGATATATCCGGTACCGTTAAAAGCAGAAATTTGACCGGTTTCAAACCAGTTTTCGATGTTTATACGCTGGTCGCCGTTTATAACCAAGGCACCTCCGGTTAAGTCAATGTTGCCAGTGCCATCATAGCCGGGCTGACCGAAGTCCGGGTTATTGTCGCCGAAAGACATCCAGTCAAGCACTTCAAGCGTTCCGCCGTCAAGATATACCTGTCCGTTGCCGGAAGCTGTTTCTGATATACTGTTAAAACCTACTTGCATAATCTCGGTTTTTAAATCTCCACCGTTCATATGTATGACCCCAGTGCTGTCAATGTCATGTCCAAGCCGCAGGAAACCGTTAACATAAATATCCGCGCCTGAATTTACTGTAAGCTCTGCAGTACCCTGGTCGGGATCAGCAATTATTATATTGGCCGTCTCAATTATTGGCGAATCAATGACCGGCATATTTGCTTTGGGCCTGATAAAAGCCACACCGCCGCTGCCGCTCGCTGGTACTCCGGGGTTCCAGTTATTTGGATCCATCCATTCAGTCTGGTCACCTGTGCAATCGCCTTGCCAAACTGTACCTCCTGTTTCCAAGCCTGGCGCAACAGAGAAAACCGTTCTGTTATTTATTTGGTCATAGACCATATTTACCGGCCAAATGTCGTCATAAGCGATTATATAATCACTGCTTAGCCAGTCTGATCCCTCCCCTGTGGTTCCGGTTTTGTCCCCGTTTACTATCAATTGAGCAAGCTGCCTTATTTCAAGAAGTCCGGTTCCGTCATAATCAGGATCGGAAGGGTTGTAGGATAAATTTTCCTGACCAAATTCAAGATCTACAAGATGCAGCACCGAGTTTCCTGTCAGTAAGACATAACCACTTCCGCCAGCTGTTAAATTTGTGTCGTTATAACCTAACTCCAACCGTCCGGACAGGTGGTATCCGCCCTGCATGATTATTTCACCCTGTGAGTCGATTTCGTAACCTAATCTTGTAAGGGTATTTGCTATGATCGATGCGCCGTCTGTTATTGTCAAGCTCGATATATTGCCCGTATTGTGCCATCCGGGTGCCAGAATGTCAACGGTTCCAACGTTATTGCTGATAACAGGCGATGGCAGTACAGTAGAAGTTACAATAACATGATCAGTGCTGGCCGGAACACCTTTTGGGGTCCAATGGTTCGGGTCATTCCACTCCGGGCCTGGAACACCTGAATTGCCCGCCCAGTATTTTACATCTGCTTTAGAACTTAGGAGAAAGGCAAAAACGAGTGTGTAAAAAAAGATTTTTTTCATTTCATGGACCTCCACGTTTGAAATAATTTTACAATAATAAAAGAATGCGGTCTTTTTATGATAACAAGTCTTGTTAAAGCTTGTTGTTGAAGTATTCCATCCATTCGCCCTGCTTCCTTTCCGATAATAATTGATCTTGTCGGATTTAAGTACACTCTAATTATAGATTACTCAAAGCATAAATTCAAGAAAAAAAATAGAACGTTATTAAAAAAAAACAACTAATTTTTATATAGCCTTTTATTACAATGACTTACATGAATAGCACGTGCTCTTGAAGTCGCATTTTATTAAATATTATAGTTTAATTTTTTCATCTGCCCACCAAACAGCTTGATGGGATATCCAATTATTTCGATTAGCCAGATTATGTAAAGTTATTGCGGTAAACTGTTTATGGATATTTTGTTTAAAATCAACTAACACCTGCTGCCTTGCAAGAACGTGCTATTTATATAAGTTATTCTTAAATATATACTTGTGTTTCAATAAAATAATATATACATAAACGTTCTATTTTTTTCTTGATTATATTCAAAACTGTTATTATAATTATGATTAGCATATTTAAAATTAAGGAATATTATTATGCCAGTTAAGCAGCCCCAAAAAGTTACAATTACTACAATTGCCAAACATCTCGGCATTTCCCATCAGACCGTTTCTAACGTTTTAAGCGGTCAGGCTGAAAAACGCAAAGTTGCCGAGTCCACGGCAATGAAAGTAAAAAAAGCAGCGGATAAACTTGGCTATGTCCCCAACCTTTGGGCAAGAAATTTACAGAGCAGAAAAACGGGCGCAGTGAGCGTTCTTTTTAACGGCCTGCATCTTGATTGGGCAGAACGGATCGAAAACTCTATTGAGGGTGTTCTTGAAAGGTGGGGGTATCTTGCGACTATAGCTATTTACGGGCGACTTCCTATGTACGCCAGCACAAGTAATGAAACAGAGAAACGCAAAATACAAACAATACTTCAAAGGCGTGATGAGGGAGTTATTATTCAGCCAAGCCCTTATACAAAATCAGGGTATGAACTTTTGCGTAAATGGAAAATGCCGATGGTTTTTATCGGCTCTGTGCTTAGCGACCTTAGCGGCCTTGAAGATGTCAGTTATGTAATATGGGACTGCGGGCCGGCCGCAAAAAAAGCCGTGCAGCATTTGATCAATACAGGCAGAAAGAAAATTGCTTTTGTTGGCGGGCGCCACGGAGTTAATTCAGATAATATTCGTTTTGAGGCTTATAAAGAAGTTATGAATGAAGCGGGACTTGAAATTCGAGATGACTGGGTGGTCTGGCATGAACTTGACAAGTCGATAACTTCTGACTTACTTGACCCCCTTTTTAATAACGGGCCGGATAAACCAGATGCAATATTTGCTATAAATGATTCTTTTGCGGCACTTTTGATGGAGCTGCTTCTGGAGCGAGAAATCAGCGTCCCTGATGATGTCTCAGTAATTGGAATGGGAGATTTGAGAATCACCCGAACCTGCGGCATAACAACAATGCGTGAGCCTCTCGAGGATATCGGCAGAGAGGCCGCAGAAATACTTATGGAACTTATCAGAAATCCCGGAAATGAACCGATTAGAAAGAGGCTTTATTGTAACGATCTGATTATTCGCAGGACGGCCTAAGCTTTGTTCCTTTATTTTGGAGAATGCGATGAATAAAAAAGGTTTTACACTCATTGAGCTGCTTGTTGTAATATCAATTATTGCACTGCTTTTGT
>CAZAYB010000014.1:6494-26406 GCA_964489215.1 uncultured Pirellulales bacterium | reverse complement strand
TTCTGCAGATGCCGACAGAAACCGGTGTAATCACAACAGCGGCGATAATAACGCAGGCCAGCGCGAACATACCCGGGCCCGAGGAAAATTTCCGTCCCGGCCGAAGCAGACTCTTAATCCTTTGTTCGATATTCTTAACCGGCCCGGCCACCGCCACACTCGGCACTCGCTGTCGTCCCTGATACTCAGCGGTCAGAACATCGACTATCGCCTTGCTGTATGAGCGCGGACTGTTACCAAGCCTTGCAATAACAGCTTCGTCACAGCACCGCTCACGCTCACGTCTTAAAGCAGCATTTGTAAACCATACCAGCGGATTGAACCAAAACATAACCCCCGCCGCGACCTGCAGAATATTTACCCCCGCATCAAAACGCTTTACATGGCAAAGCTCATGTGCCAGTACCTGCTTAACATGCCCCGGGTCCATATCAGCCCCGAAATCGGCGGGCACATAAACACCGCCCCGCAAAAGCCCCCACACGTAAGGCTGACCAGCCTGAGCATCGGCCCAAAGCTTTACATTCTTCAAACCGAACTTTTCACAAAGAGCCTCAAATTCAGTCAAAACTATCTGCTTTGCCTTTCGCCTGCGATTGCTCAAAGCTGCCGAGAACAAAACCGCCCTTGAGATGAACCACCCGGCCGCTATTACAATACCAGCTGCATAAACCACCCCCGCCCAGCCGGTGATGCTGTAACCTTTTATAATATCAGCTATAGTTTTGCCTTTTACAAACGAACCGGCCGAAGATTCATCCTTCCCTGCAAAACTTTTCTCACCTGTAACGGTCGTACCAGAACCGGTAAAACGTTCTGCATTTGCCCGCAGAGTATGTTCTGTTTCAACAGGCTCAGCAATTTTAACATTTGAAAGGCTCCGATTTACAGTACCGGACCGCCCCTGCGGCAAACTTACCGCTGATTGACTGCCAGCTTCATCAACCGGTAAAACAGGAACATCCAGGCGATAAAAACCCGGCAAAAAACACTTTACAATTACCACCAGCCACACAAGATAGCGAACATGCGCCCCGGCTTTGCTGAGAAGCCGGCAAAGCAGCAAAGCCAACACGAATAACACCCCTATATGTGCACTTTGAAAAACCGCAAAATCAAACAAACTCTCAAAAAAATTATTCATTTTAATATCTCCCTGACAATGGCCGAAAAAGTGCCCGGCATTTTATAAGACGGTCAGTCATCCTTTTTGGTTACAAGCTTTTTTAAATTTTCTATGTCTTGAGCACTTATCTGGCCGCTGCGGGCAAGATACTGAACCAGCTCAAAATGATTACCGCCAAACAGCCTTTCAACAAGAAACTTTGTACCCATCCTGACAACCTGGTCCCAGCTTACCGCCGATTTGAAAACATGTGCCCTGCCCTTTGTTTCATGGGTAAGGTAACCCTTTTTCTCCAGCCTGCGCAAAAGCGTCTGAACAGTTGCGTAAGTTATATCCCTGTCCTCTGGAAGCTGGGCATGTATTTCGGCTACCGTTGCAGGGCCGTGACTGATAACAAGACGCATTATCTCACTTTCACCCATACTCATTCTTTCAAGTTTTTTTGCCATAATACAATCTCCTTTTACATTTGTACAAGTTATATCGTACATTTGTACAAGTTGTCAACAAAAAAAATATTTTTTTTGTAACATTTATTAGAACCGGCCGTCTATATATACGTAACAACAGTGAAACATTAAAAACAGAATACAAAGAAAAATACACATTTTTCATTTTTCCTCCTCCAAAAAAGTGAATGTGAAGTGCAAAAAAGGCAGTGTTATCCTCCTACACTGCCTTTTTTGGTGCGCTGACAAAAACCTCAAAAACTTAAACGGTCGATTCAAACAACTAATATTCTTATTTTCTCTAACCCCACAGCAAATTATTACCCCACCATTTTAGTAGTAATTATTAGAACCAAAATATAATATAAACGTAACAATATACGGAAACTTGGACAATAATAATAGTAAAGCAATAATAAGGGTAAATACGATAAGCACTAGATTGCCCGCCTCATAGGAGCAGCGTTGTCCTCCTTCAGCGCTGCTCCACTTTTACAATAAAACAAACCTGTCTTTTTACATTACTACCACTTGCCAACTGCGGTTTTATAGGATAAACTCAAACCATGGCAAAGATTTTGTACGGAAGGATCCTCATAGTTCGGCTGATTATGCTTACAGCGATGGTAGCGCTGATAACAATAGGCCTGCTCTCTATTTACGCATCAGGCCACCCTGTAAACCAGCAAGGCGGAGAAATCCAGAGCCCGTTTGCAGGCCAGTGGAAAAGTCAGCTGCTCTACGCAGGGGTCGGACTGGCGGCTTTTTTGGCAATCAACTACGTCGACTACAGATGGCTGGGTCCATTTAGTTACTGGATATATGCCGCAATACTGGTAATTTTGGCGGTAATTTTGCTGGACAAGGTAATAGACCTGCCATTCGTACCGGTTATTAACGGGGCAAGAAGATGGATATGGATCGGATGGAATGAAAAGGTAATCGCAATTCAGCCCTCAGAATTCTGCAAAATTGCATATATACTCGCACTGGCATGGTATCTTAGATTCAGAAAAAACTATCGAAAATTCAAGGGTCTTATCGGACCATTTGCCCTGACACTTTTGGCAATGGTGCTCATTCTGCTTGAGCCGGACCTGGGAACCGTATTGCTTATGATGCCAATACTGTTTTCAATGCTGTTTGTAGCAGGGGCAAAGGTAAAACATCTGCTGATTATAATAATGCTCGCAGTGCTGATTAGTCCCGTTATGTGGAAATATATGAATGATTACCAGAGAAGGAGGATAAGCTCAGTACTGCTGCAGAACGAATGGATTAGAAACCAGGCTTCAAATCACCCGAAAATTTCTCAAATCCTTACAGGAAAGGAACGCTTCGATGAATCAAGGTGGACAAGGGGCAGCGGCTGGCAGCTCAAAAACAGCAAATATGCCATCGCCTCGGGAGGGCTTAAAGGCTACGGCTACAGAAGAGGACCATACATAGAAGGACCCTACCTTACATACAATCTTCCCGAAAGACATAACGACTTCATTTTCGCTATAATTGCCCACCAGTGGGGGTTTTTCGGATGCCTGACTGTTCTTGCAATATACGCAGTTATAGTTGCCTGCGGGATGGAAATCGCATGGCTTAACACCGATGCTTACGGAAGACTGATATCGGTGGGAATAGTCTCAATGTTCGTCGTTGAGGTAATCGTAAACGTGAGCATGACAGTGGGGCTAATGCCGATAACCGGACTGACACTGCCCTTTATCAGCAGAGGAGGGTCAAGCCTGGTAGTCAGCATGATTGGGGTCGGTCTGCTAAATAACATCGGAAAATACAGACCCTTCAGCGTTGCGGGCAAGGCATTCGAATATAAAACCTGATACATCAAACGCCCAAGGCAGTTTATACGCCATTACCGCCCTGCCGATATAGCTTTACCTCAGTCCTCTATCAAATTTACCTGTGAAAAAACAATAAGGCTTATAGGAGTCTTTTCATCTGCCTTGAATTCACCAATAAGACCTACCTTCTCATTCAGCATAGAAACAGCTTCCATCTCCGCACCGGAAGAACCTGACACAGCGTAACAGATGATCTTTCCGTTTTCATCCAGAACCATATAACGCTTCTGACCGGTTGAAGCAGTGTAAATATGAGATGCCTTCAGAGTCCCCTCAACAGAATACATGCTGTCATCAGGAACCTGCTTAAGCTGCTTTGCCTTTTCAGCTGCAATTTGTGCACGCTTACTTTTGAGCTCTTTATCCTGCTGCCTTACAATCTCGACCGACTTAACCGCAAGCTGATAACGCTCTATCCGGTCAAGCTGAAACTGTGCATAACGCCTGACCCGTTCAGAAGAGGGATTATTAACAATAGCCTCTAACTCACTGCGTATACCCGAATAGTCCTGCTGATTGAGAGACTTTTGAACCTGCTCGTCTATACGCTGCTTGAGCAAAAGAATATTCTTCTCCTGTTCGCTTCTGATAACAGGCTCCTGATCCTCAGCTTCTTCAACTTCCTCAGCCTGCTCCTGCTGCTCAGCAGCTGAAGTTATCATATCCTCCTCTTGGTCAACCTGGCCCTGGTCAACAGATTCCTCAGCAGAATCATCCTCGATCGGCTCCGGCTCAGTAACATCAACATCTGAAGCCGAATCATCAGTTTCATCTGCCGAAATCAAATCACCCCCGCCGACATTAGCCGAATCTATAACTTCACCCGGATCAAAAGGCTTATCAAATTCCACATAATCTTCACTTATCCAAAGATGGGCACTGGCAGGAGGCTCTACCATATAGTAATCACCCTTTTCCTTACCAGTCAGCTTTACAACATCACCTTTGTTAAGCTTGGTCTGCAAACTCGAAGAGCTTATAGGCTCCACATGCGGTGAACCAGCCCATACTCTAACCGAATCGCCTGTCACAACCCCGACATTTGAACCGGAGCTTTCAGGATCAACATATTTCCTGGAAATCCACGAAAAGCTGCCGGCCGGTGGGACTATTTCAAGCCAGCCGTACTTTTTACCAACTACAACCACCGCTGAAGGCTCATCAACTTTGCCTGTAAAATAATAAGCAGTACCAGGACCGCTGCGAACGTAAACATCGGTGCCGGTAACCTTTCCAACATAAGGAAAAGCATGCTGACCAAAGCTGTCACTTACAAACCCCGCAGAAATTGCTGTTACAGTAATATAAAACAGAATTGTTCGAAAGCTCATATCTTTCTCCAGAAAGATGACAAATTATCGTTAAATACGCTTAAACGCGCATTATCATATTTTAACAGTGCTTCAAAAACATAGAAAATCTCTCTATTTAATGAGCATAACAACGCATAAACGCCTTGTCAAATGTTTTTGGCTCGGCATAACAACATCAAAATAACCATTAAAACATGATCGTAAATAACTATTCGGCTAAACCCCCGAAAAAACAAAAAAAGTTTCCATAATGTTCACATTTTAGAAAACATCGCGAAACGAAATTGTCTAAATTAACACAAAGCAGTTGTTAACTTTTACCCAGTTTAGCAAGTTCTTCGTCACACATTTTCTTTTGACCTTCATCACTTAACCTGGGCCTTGCCTTTTCAAGATGCTTAACCGCCTTATCAGTATCGTTAAGATACCGCGAATACAATATACCCAGCATAAGCTCTACCTGTTCAGAATACTGATAACTTCTGTAATGATCCAGAAATTTGTTATAAGCATTCGCACTGGCCTGCCATTTGCCCTCACTCATGAGCTGATTGGCAACATCGAGCTGATTTTGACGAGACAAAACCGCATCAGGTTCACTTTCAACCAGCTCAAGATAAGAACTTGCCGCCCCCTGTATATTCTGTGTACTTATCATACTGTTTATCTTAGCCCTGAGCTGATGATTGCGGGTCCCGGTCCCGGATTCTTCCCCTGAACTGGATTCGACTTTCTTGCGCAAGGCAGACCCCTTATAAGGATCATAACCTTCTGAAACAGCGTCACGATACTGTCTTCTGCGATTCCACTGACGGATCATGGACCAAAGGTCGGCATGCGTCCTTTCAAGAATGCCTATCGCAAGCAGCACTATGATACAAACAATCCCGAATCCGTAACCTGCCAGATGAGCACCGTAAGCTATTCCCATCTGAGGATTAGCTGTAAGAATATTATCCCAGATTATCAGCTTAAAGGCTATAAAATACATGGCAGGTATATCTATAGTACCTATAAATATAAACCAGTATAGAACTGTAATAAGTGTCTGCGGAAACAGGACAAGATATGCCCCCGTTACCGCTGCCACGGCCCCGCTTGCCCCCAGAACAGGTGAAGATGAAAGTGCCACATGTCCAAGACCGCTGAAAACCGCACCTGCAAGATAAAAACATATATAACCAACGTTACCGAGCTTATCGTTGACATTATTTCCGAATATGTAAAGAAAGAACATGTTTCCGAATATATGCATAACGTTGGCGTGAAGAAAGGCGTATGTAATAAACTGCCACAAAGACGGACGAACCGGATGAAGCTGAAACATCACAGCAACAGGACGAAGCGTCTCGACAACAACCTGTCCACCAACCAGCCTTTGCTGCTTACCTATATATGTCAAGGCAAAAATAACTATATTGATCCCGATTAGCCAGTAATTAACATAAGGCGTCTTTCGAGGCGTTATACTCGTTCTTATTGGTATCATAATTCACTTTTTCCTGTCTGATTAACGCTGACCGGCCCTGATTGACTGCGAAAAGCTTCCCGGAACCGCACTTTTATGAGCATTCTAATAACTTAAACACCGTCTAACAAGGATTAAAAACCATTTTTTCTGTCCAAAACATTGCTGCCAGGGCATAAATAAAAAAGGGCCGGCTAATGCCGACCCAATTTCGCACCACTTCCGTGTTGATTGACAGGAGCGGAACACATTGTTGTTGATAAAAATTAAAACGGTTGTTAGCTTCTGACCGCCCCTGACATCGGTTCAATATTTAACCTTGTTTAGAGTTGACCAAAAAATTATATTTAATCTCTGATTGCGACCTTTTATAAAGGATTTTATAAGTTACTTAAAAAAAAATCTTTATTTAGTCTTATAATCAAGGTAAATTCAAGTAAGACAAAAACCACAATTTCCTTAAAATAAGAAGAGATATTATGGAAAAATCGATTCACACAGTCCGAGTAAAAAAACTAAGAGAAATTATGGCACAAAAAAAGGTTGATGCTCTGATTCTCATCAACCATAAGAACATCACCTACACTACCGGCTTTACCGGACATGACGCCTGGGCAATGATAACAAAAAAATCATCCTACCTTTTCACTGACGGCAGATACATAGAACAGTCACAATCGGAATGTCCGCACTGTTCTGTCGTTCAGCGGAAAAAAGCTATGACAGACGCTGTTGCCGATAAATTCGCAAAACTCAAATCCGTCAAAAACGCCGCTATAGAAAACAACTGCTCCATTGACATCTTCAATCGACTTAAAAAGAAAATCAATATAAAAATAAAAGCGGTACCTGACTACCTCGAACAATTCAGGTCAGTAAAGGACACAGACGAAGCAGCTGCCATAAAACTCGCTTCAAGAATAGCATATTCTGCTCTCAACAAGACCCTTTTAAACCTCAAAGCAGGCATAACAGAAAACGAAGCTGCAGGACTGTTAAACTTTAACCTAAGACAACTGGGTTCAAGAAATACTTTTGAAACTATATTCGCTTTCGGCCCGAACGCCTCAAAACCCCACCACGCCCCGTCAGCAACAAAACTGATGAAAAACGATACCATACTTATAGATTTCGGCACCGAAGCAAAAGGCTACACCTGCGACATAACAAGATGCTTTGTTGTCGGCGACAAATCAAAAATACCATCGGGATATGAAAATGCATGGTACGCCGTTCTTAAGGCCCAAAAAGCAGCAATCGAAATGATTAAGCCCGGCCAGAAGAACAAATCCGTCGACACCGCCGCCAGAAAGGTTCTAAAAGATGCAAAACTCCCCGACTTCGGACACGGCACTGGACACGGACTGGGGCTTAATGTACATGAAAGCCCAACTCTATCTCAAATGTCAAAACAAACCCTCAAAGCAGGTAATGTAGTAACTGTTGAGCCGGGCTGCTATCTGCCAAAAAAATTCGGTATAAGGATAGAGGACGACGTACTCGTAACCGAACAAGGTGCAGAAATACTTTCTACAGACAATAGATTCGGTTTCAGCGCAGATAAAATGCCGGTCCTGAAGATTAAAAACTCTCTCTAAACTATTGACGGTATTTATATCAAACAATATTGTTGACCGCTCGTATTAATTGTGTTAATATAAAAACGTTCGCTGGGGGTGGCCGATAGGCCTGAGAAAGTCCCTTCGAACCTGATCAGGAAAAGCCTCCGGGCTTGACCTGCGTAGGGAAGCGATTTAAATTTATCGCTTCCGCAAATTTCTTTGTGAAGCGATTTTTTTTTGGAGATTATTATGACTACTCAGTCCTGCCAGGCTAAAAATGGTAATATTACAGAACAAATGAACCTCATCGCTCAGGACGAAAACCTGCCCCCTGAATTCATAAGAGAAGAGGTTGCCCTTGGAAGAGCTGTAATACCTGCCAACAAGCTGCACCTTAAAACAAACCTCAAACCCATGGCGATCGGCTCTGCTATGACCGTAAAAATAAACGCAAACATCGGTGCATCCAACGTAAAATCATCGCTTGAAGCTGAAATAGAAAAAATGAATATGGCAATAAGCCTTGGCGCAGATACTATAATGGACCTGTCAACTGGCGAGGACCTCGACCTGATAAGAGAAACACTTCTGTCAAAATGCTCCGTTCCTTTCGGGACAGTACCTATTTACGAAGTTATTATAGGAAAATCCGTAGAGCAGATAGATAATGACACCATACTGAAAGTGATTGAAAAACAAGCCGCCCAGGGTGTGGATTTCTTCACGATACACGCTGGACTGCTAAAAGAGCATCTTGAGCTGGTACAGAAAAGAACATGTGGAATAGTAAGCAGAGGAGGGGCACTGCTGGCAAAATGGATGATTCATCACAACAGACAAAACCCGCTTTACGAACTGTTCGACGATATCTGCCGAATTATGGAACAATACGATGTCTGCTTCTCGCTGGGCGACGGTTTAAGGCCGGGATGCGTCCAGGACGCAACTGACGACGCCCAGATTGCCGAGCTTAGAACCCTCGGCGAACTAACTCAAAGAGCAAGGGAAAACAACTGCCAGGTAATGGTAGAAGGCCCGGGCCATGTACCGTTCGACCAGATAGAAAAAAACATGAAACTTCAGCAGCAGATATGCCAGATGGCACCATTTTATGTACTGGGACCGCTCGTAACCGACATCGCACCTGGTTACGACCATATAACAAGCGCAATAGGCGCAACCGCCGCCGCTTTCTACGGCGCTTCATACCTGTGTTACGTAACTCCGAGAGAGCACCTGGGCCTGCCCGACCTCGAAGACGTTAGAAGAGGGGTAATCGCTTCAAAAATAGCCGCCCACGCTGCCGACATCGCAAAGGGTAACAAAATCGCAAAAGAAAGGGACCTTAGAATAAGCACTGCAAGAGCAAATCTCGACTGGAAATCTCACCTGGCTGAATCACTCGACCCCCAAACCGCGAAAATAATGCACGATCAGGCCTGCAAACAGTCCACTATGTCTGCTGAACAGGATCCGGATTATTGCACAATGTGCGGCAGAGACTGGTGCTCGGTAAGAATAAACAAGGAGCTCAAACAAGAAGCTGCCGTAAAAAAATAAAAAACCGGCCAGCTGTAAAGCCGACCGGTCCGTAATTTTGTTCACCATCATAAACAAAAGTCGTCAGTCTGCGGTGTTTACTTCTGCTGAACAATTTGCACTGGAATGATCATTTGCTATTTGATGAAAAGCCTTGTCTGTCGAATTCAATGCTGATCTATTTTTATTTGATTTATTAACATAATTTTTCTCAGATGAGCTGTCGCTGCCGTTAACCATTGCAAGAAGCTCCTGCACCAGTTCATTCATCTGTTCTGCCTGGGCACTTAACTGTTCTGAAGCGCTTGCGCTTTCTTCTGCATTTGCTGCATTTTGCTGGGTAACCTTATCCATCTGACTCACTGACTTGTTTACCTGATCTATACCCTGTGCCTGTTCTCCGCTGGCAGCTGATATTTCCGAAACCAAAGAACTTGTCTTTCCTATCGCCTCAACTATTTCTACCAAGGCTCCTGCTACCTCTTCAGCAATGTTAACTCCGTTTTCGGCATTCTTGACAGCTTCCTGTATCATATTAGCTGTATCCTTGGCCGCCTCGGCAGAACGCATCGCAAGGTTGCGGACCTCTTCTGCGACCACTGCAAAACCTTTTCCCGCCTCGCCGGCTCGAGCTGCCTCTACCGCTGCATTAAGGGCAAGAAGATTGGTCTGAAAAGCTATTTCGTCAATTACCTTGACTATTTTCGCCGTCTCATCTGAAGACTTCTGTATGTCCTTGATAGCTGTACTCATCTTATTCATGGAATCTGAACCTTTGTCCGCTGACGACTTGGCTCTGCCTGATAAAGAATTAGCCTGATCAGAATTCTCGGCGTTTTGTTTTGTCATAGACGACATTTCTTCCAGAGATGAACTCGTCTCCTGAAGACCTGCTGCCTGTTCTGTTGCTCCTTCAGCAAGGGACTGCGAGGATGCGCTTACCTGACCTGATGCAGAAGCAACCTGTTCAGCTGCCTGACCAAGCTCATAGGCAATACGTGAAAGAAGCTTTTTGATTCCCATAATTATAAAAAACGCAAAAGCTGTACCCGCCAAAATTGAAACTGCACTCACCAACATTACTGTTGTCTTTGTCGATGATGCATAACGGAGCATCTGTTCATCAGTCATTACATTTTCATTTACTATTTCTCGAATATTGTGCAAATGATGCTGAACATTATCAAGGCAAGGCTTTGTCTTTTGGGCATAAACCCTGGAAGCTTCCTGCATCGATGCCACTTGCTGGTCGTTCCATTTTATTACTTCATCTATACCCTCGCATGTCTCATAAGCCAGGGGCCTGGTGTTGGACATATAATATTCCGCGGCCTCTTGGCGCTTGTTCTGTGCCAGTAATTCATTGATTTTTATAGCACTTTCATGAAGCTTTTTGTGAGGCTCTTCTATACGCGCCATAATCTTATCAAATTTTTCATCAGCTTTACGCATATTACGCACTTTCTCACTGTAATACCATTGGCCGAACGAACATTCATGCGGCTTTGTCTGGACATCAGCTTGAGTTAAACTTTCATTTACAAATACATCCTTAACCCGATTGGCCCAGGTAAGATGCTCGACCTTTTTTTCCTGGAGCATTGCACTTAACTGTAAATCAGCCTGTACATATTTTTCATCGATTTCAACTGCTGATTGATGAAGATCACTGTGCCATTTTTCTATCTCAGCAAGATCCTTCTTTAACGCAGGCAAACTCTCCTCAGTAGCTTGTCGCTTTTGTGAATAGTACCATTGCCCAAAAGCGCATTTATGAGGATCTGTCTGGACTTGAAGTTTTGTAACATTATCGTTATTAAGAAGCTCTGTAACCTCGTTAGCCCAGTTCAAATGGTCCAGTTCCCGCTGTGTCATGTTACCCTTAAGCTTGTTACCATCAATAACCTCACTTGCATTGCCGACAATTACACCTATACCAAGTACCGCCCAAATTGAAACCATCAAAAGCGCACTTAGAACAAGCGCAAAACCTAAAGTGATTTTTTTCCCAATTGTCATGTTCCTGAACATCTTAAAATCTCCCAAAAAATGGATCCTAAAAACTGGCTGCATTTTACATTTAGCCGGGAATGTATTTCTGAAATCAGCAAATTAACTAAAAAAAGAAAATACACCGAAACACAGAAATCCCCCTACATGATACCGAAAAATATCTATTAAATAGAATTCAAATCAATCAATCAATTATTCATTATATCGGTAGTTCAAAACAAACATTAAGTAAATCTCTTCTTTTAGATTGAGTTTGTCTTGAATTGGCGGCTTGAAATAATAAAGCGTCCTATAATATGATTGAAAAAATCTTTTCTAAACATATATACAAACAACTGATATCGCTTTTTTTTATACCTCCGGCCAAACAAGCATTTTATTTTTTTCAAATAATCTTGATTATTCTGATTATAAGACCTGGCAAGCTTCTAATTCCGTCTCCACCCTTAAAATACCCAAAGCAAGAACGAAAATACTTTTCAAACGTATTTATTTACTCTTTTGCAAATTGCATTGACTTACAGACCTTAATCATATAAACTCTGCTTTTAGCAATATGGCACTATGAGGGAATCTATGCCTGACAAAAAGGAAGAATGCGGCATATTCGCTATTTTCGGCGATAAGGATGCCGTAGATAAAACATATTACGGACTTCACAGCCTTCAGCACCGCGGACAGGAATCAGCTGGTATTGCAAGCCTGAAAAACGAAGAGATTGACTGACTTACTGGTATGGGGCAGGTATCCAGAGTTTTTAGAAAAGGCAGCGAAACCCTTGAAAAATTAAAGGGAACCGCAGCAATTGGACACGTAAGATACTCAACCGCAGGCTCAAGCAGCATCGTAAACGCCCAGCCTTTGCTCACTGAATTCTCAAGAGGACAGGCTGCAATCGCTCATAACGGAAACATCATTAACGCATCTCTGCTAAGAGACGAATACGAGGCATACGGCCATATCTTCAAATCCACAAACGACACGGAAATAATCATTCACCTGCTCGCAAAACCATCACACCAGGGAAAAAACGACCCTCTCGGACATGTATTAAACCACCTCCAGGGTGCATTCTCGCTTGTCTTTCTATTTGACGACCATATCCAGGCTGCAAGGGACCCTTACGGAATAAGGCCTTTGAGCATTGGACAATGCCAGAACGGCTCATACTGTATAGCAAGCGAAACATGCGCATTTGACACAATAGACGCAAAATTCATAAGAGACGTTGAGCCCGGTGAAATTGTAACTCTCCATAAAAACGGTTTATCTTCAAGATTCTTTGTCGAACCGGGCACCATAACACCGGCCCATTGCATCTTTGAACACGTATACTTCTCAAAACAAAACAGCTATGTCTTCGGACAAAGCGTACAGGAAGTAAGAAGAAAAAGCGGAATACAGCTTGCCGTAGAACACCCCGTAGAAGCAGACCTCGTAATGCCAGTACCTGACAGCGGAACATCAGCTGCTATCGGATTCGCAATGGAAAGCAAAATACCATTTGAAATGGGATTCGTAAGAAGCCACTATGTCGGCAGAACTTTCATATCACCAACTCAGGACATGAGAAATCTTGCCGTTAAGCTTAAGCTCGCTGTGATTAAAAGCGTCATTAAGGACAAAAGAATTGTTGTAATCGACGACTCGATAGTAAGAGGAACCACCACAAAGGGAAAAATTAACGCACTTAGACAGGCAGGAGCAAAGGAAATACACATGAGAGTAGCCTGTCCGCCGATAAAAAACCCCTGCTTCTACGGAGTAGACTTCCCGACAAAGGAAGAACTGCTCGCAAATAACAGGTCCGTAGAGCAGATACGAGATTTCCTCGGCGTCGAAAGCCTTGGATATATTTCACTGGAAGGACTCCTCGAATGCGCAAACCTGCCAAACGACCACTACTGCACTGCCTGCTGGAGCGGAAAATACAGAATTCCAGTAAGCTCTGTAGTAAACAAATTCTCAATGGAAAGACATCAGATGCAGCTTTTTGACCATGGGGAACAATAACATGTCTGAAAAGAAATTCTTAAGCTATGAAGAGTCCGGCGTAAGTATCGATGCCAACGACCAGATGGTGGAAAAAATATCAACCTCTGTAACCGACACATACGGACCAAGAGTAATGGCAATGCCTAACGGCTTTGCGGGCCTGTTCAGACTCGACTACGACGAAAAGCTGTTCAAAAAAAATTACAAAAACCCGGTATTGATCGCATGTACTGACGGTGTTGGTACAAAAATCCTGATTGCACAGAAAATCAAAAAATACGATTCTATTGGAATAGACCTGGTCGCTATGAGCGTAAACGACATGATTGTGCTCGGGGCAGAACCCCTCTTTTTCCTGGACTACCTGGCCGTTAACAAACTTGACCCAAAAACCGTCGCAAAAATGGTACAAGGTATTGCAAAGGGATGTAAAATAGCAGGATGCGCACTTATAGGCGGAGAAACCGCTGAAATGCCGGACCTGTATGCAAAAGACGACTTCGACATGGCTGGATTCGCCGTTGGAGTGGTAGAAAAAAACAGAATCATCAACGGAAAAAATATAGAAAAAGGCGACCAGATTCTCGGACTGGCATCAAACGGACTCCACAGCAACGGGTTCTCACTGGTAAGAAAAATATGCTTTGAAAAATTAAAACTCAAACCTGATGACAGGATACAAAGATTTGAAAATAAAACTATTGCAGAAGTCCTGCTGCAGCCGACAAGAATATACGCACAGTCAATAAACAAACTGCTCTCAAAATACAAAGTTAAAAAAGTAGTACACGCAATGGCACACATTACAGGCGGAGGCCTGGTCGGGAATATTCCAAGAATACTTCCCGAAAACTGCAATGCAGTAATAAAAAAAGGCTCATGGCAAATCCCAGATATCTTCACCTTCCTCCAGGAAAAAGGCCCGCTTACAGAAGAAGAGGCCTTCAGGGTCTTCAACATGGGCATAGGCCTGACGCTCGTTGTAGCAAAAGACTTTGCAGATTCAGTAACACGAAAACTCACAAAATACGGTGAAAAAGTTTACAGAATTGGAAAAATAACAACAGGCTCAAAAAAAGTCATCATAAAATAGCCCTGCAAAAAAGCCTCAACCCGCACAAAAAAAACCAGCTGCCAACTAATACAAAACCACGTTAAAAATTGAGCCCTAAGGTTCAACCAGCCCATTAATGTTAACAAATTATTTTGGCCCGATATTATAAAACCACAAAAAGCACCGTCCAAATCAGCTAAAAATGCTTTTTTTCATAATAATAACTCGGTTTTTAATTTAAACAGCCCTCATATAAACCGATATCTTAATAATAAGGTACCATAAGTCTGTCTGAAAAATGCTTAACTGAAATTTGGACCCGGCAGGATAATCTTAAATGATTGAAAGCATTGGCGCAAAAACCATAGATACAATTGGTAATGTCGGCCAATTTGCGCGCTTTATCGCCAGAGCAGTCGTTTGCGCACTGTCAAGCCTGCTCTCACTGAAACAGTACCCCCTTATATGGGCCCAGATGTATATGATTGGCGTCAGAAGCGTATATGTCGTAATGATTACAGGTGCTTTCGTCGGAATGATACTGGCAATACAGCTTTATCCGCAGCTGGCTAACATGGGGCTTGAAGAGCACCTCGGAGCTTTGATTGATGTCTCGGTAGTAAAGGAACTGGGTCCGGTACTTGTAGCTGTAATGCTCGCAGGCAGAGTCGGAGGAGCACTGACAGCTGAGCTGGGTACGATGAACGTTACAGAACAGATAGCTGCCGTAGAAAGCATGGGAACAGACCCGATAAAATACCTCGTTGCACCAAGAGTACTTGCCTGCCTTATACTGACTCCCGGTCTGATAATTTATGCGGACCTGCTCGGAATTGCCGGAGGATATTTCGTCAGCGTTATCCAGCTGGGAATAAACAGCAGAGCATATGTCGATTTCAGCGCAAGAGGAGTCGCTCTGTGGGACATTAGTACTGGTATAGTTAAAGGATTGTTTTTCGGAACTGCAATCGCTCTTATCAGCTGCTATAAGGGCTTTACATGCAGAGAAGGAGCACAGGGAGTCGGACAGGCCTGTACTGAAGCTTTCGTTGGAAGCTTCATCTCAATCCTGGCAATTAATTACATCTTCGCAGTTGTTGCCGATGCTATATATAATACCTTTTGTCCCTGGAAACCTATGTTTTAAGGGGGGAAAAATGATATCCGAGAACAATCAAAATCCAGAACATATCTTAAAAGTACAAAAGCTGGTCAAAAAGTTCGATCAAAGAACCGTACTGGAAGAAATATCAATTGACATTGAAACAGGAAAAACCACCGTCATTATCGGATCGAGCGGATGCGGAAAAACAGTTTTAATGAAGCATCTGATAGTACTGGAAAGGCCAACATCCGGCCAGGTACTCTACAAGGAACAGAGAATCGACAACATGGATGAAAAGGAACTCGCAAAAATCAGGCTAAACTATGGATTCTGCTTCCAGATGGCCGCTCTGTTCGACAGCCTCGACGTGTACGAAAACATCATATTCCCATTAAGACAGCACAGGAAAATTACCGATTGGAAAGCAGTCGATGAGCTGGTAAAAGTAAAGCTGGCAATGGTAGGAATGGACGGCTTCCAGAACCATTTCCCGGCCAATCTGTCAGGAGGACAAAGAAAAAGGGTCTCTCTGGCAAGAGCCATAGCACTGGACCCCCAGATAATACTTTACGATGAGCCGACAACAGGACTGGACCCTATAAACAGTGACATAATCAATGAACTGGTATTGAAACTGCAGTCGGAGCTGAACGTAACAAGCGTTGTAGTAACACACGACATGAAAAGCGCATACAAAATTGCCGACCGAATAATAATGCTCCACAAAGGCAGAATCATTGCAGACGGCAACGCCGACTACATTAAAAACCACCCAAATCCGCTTGTTCAGCAGTTCATTGAAGGAAAGGTCAGCGAATCCGACCTGGCCGCTCTGAGGATGGGTGGAACAAAATTCGTAGCCCAGTACAACCCCGAAGATTTCATCAAAACCTAAACACCCCCCGCCCCCCACTGTAACTATCTGTATATAACTGGTCGCTTGCAAAAAATCCGCGATTATGATAAGCTGTTTATAATTAACAAAGGCTCTGACAATTGCTTTTCAGCGGCTAACAGAAGATATTTATATTCTGGCAAGGAAGGGAAATTTATCAACATGAACATTAAAAGCGAAACTTTTTCAGTAAACACAAACAGCAGAAACGAAATGATAGATATTACAAGCCGGGTTAAAAAAATCGTTGATACCTCAGGCTTAAAAACAGGTGACGTTATAATACACATACCTCACACTACCGCAGCGGTAACAATAAACGAAAACGCCGACCCGTCTGTCGTCAATGACATACTCCTTACCCTCAATGAGCTTATCCCCCATCACAGAACTGGGTACACACACGCCGAGGGAAACTCCGACTCACACGTCAAAAGCTCAATTATCGGATGCACACAGCAGATACTGCTCCAGGACGGTTCCCTGAAACTGGGCACCTGGCAGGGAATATATTTCTGCGAGTTCGATGGGCCCAGAACCAGGAAAGTAAATATACAAATCAGGGGTAATTAAAACAACCCGATTACGTCAGCAAAATAAATTAACAGATTCATATCTGTCGCTTTAAAATGGTTATCGGAACCAATACGCCCATAACTGACTAAAACAATTACAAATCAAAAAAAACAGCCGCTTATCACCTTTTGATACAGTTTTTTTGCCGTTTCGAGTTAATGAAACCCCATTTCAGGTCGATAAATTTTATGAGGACAAGTCAGCTCGTAAGAACTGACAAGTAAACCGGACACCTGTCCACTGGTGTCGGTGAGGGGGTAACACTAATATCCGGGAATGGCAGAGATTATGTCGAGCGAAAAGAAGATGATTAAGAAAAGACGTACTTTTTCGGTATGGGTAACGCTGATAATTGTCACGGGACTTTTCATAGGGTGCATGGGCTATATAATGAAAGTTGCTCATGAAATGACAAAAATTCACTGGCCTGTATCATCCGCTGTCGAACAGCTCAAACTCGAAATTACTTTAAGTCATCTCTGGCTTGAACAGGCTCTTAATGATCAAGGCAGCAAGGCAAGGGCAGAAATGAAAAGGGCACGCACTAATCTCGATAAGGCTAAATGGCTCACGCACGCTTTAACCTGCACAAATAAACAGCACAGTGAACATTTCAAAGCTCTTGACGACCCAAAAAGCATTGCTCTGGTCAAGGAAACTGAAAAACAGATTCAAAAGTATGAAAAACTTACTGAAATCAGATGGGAAAACAAGGACAGACTAACCTTAAAGCAAAAAAGGCTAAAAGATAATGATTTCGATGTACTGTTCCAAAATATTATAAAAAGCTGTAATAAAGCTGATTCACAAATTGATAAGGCAATAGAAGAGGATTTCCAATTATTTCAAACTCTGCAAATCGAAATGATGGTTATCTGCGCTTTTGCAGCTGCTCTGCTGGGGCTGGTTCTCCACAGGCTCATCAAGGCACAGAAACAGGATAAACAGCAGCTCGAAGCAGCAAACCAACAGCTCGAAGCGGCAAATCAGCAGTTAATAGCAGGCCAGCAGCAGCTAAAGGCCGCCACTGAACACGCTCAACTGCTCGCAAGAGATGCTGAAAACGCAAACAAAACAAAAAGTCTGTTCCTGGCAAATATGAGCCACGAAATAAGAACACCGATGAACAGCATCATAGGTTTTAGCGAAATGCTCTGCCATGAAAAAATGGATCCTGAACATGCAAAATACATAAACATAATCAGGGAAAACGCAAACAATCTACTCCAGCTGATAAACGACATACTCGACTTTTCAAAAATTGAAGCTGGTAAACTTGACATAGAAATCGTCGAATCGAACCTCTATGAAATTCTCGAAAATATTGATTCACTGCTAAGGCCCCCTGCCATAAGAAAAAATATCGAATTTGAAATATCAAAACATACAGATCTCCCCGAAAATATCGCGACAGACCCCATAAGACTAAAACAGTGCCTTGTTAATCTCACAACAAACGCCATAAAATTCACCGAAAAAGGACATGTACATATAAAAGTAACACCAGAAAACAAAGCAAACCAAACCCTTATCAGGTTCGATATCGAAGATACCGGAATTGGGATACCGCAGCAGCAGCAGCAGCAGATATTCAGTGCCTTCTCGCAGGCTGACCAAAGCACAACCAGAAAATTTGGCGGAACAGGACTGGGGCTTGCAATTACAAAATATCTGACAAAACTCCTGAACGGAAAGATCGAATTAAAAAGCCAGGTCAACGCCGGCTCAACCTTCACCATAACAATACCTGCCAACCTGGACCTTTGCAGCCACGGTCATAAATCCGAACCAAAGCAGTCAAAATCAGAATTCGATGATATTGAATTCACAGGCCATATTCTTATAGTTGAAGACAATCCGTCAAACCAGAAACTAATTGAATTGCTGCTGAAAAAAACCGGTGTCACCACAGATATAGCCGAAAACGGAAAACAGGCAATAGAAATGACCGAAAAACAAAACTACGACCTGATACTCATGGATATGCAAATGCCCATAATGAACGGGTACGATGCAACCGTAGAACTGAGAAAAAGCGGCTTCGTAACACCAATCATAGCTCTTACCGCAAACGCAATGAGAGAAGACAAAAACAAATGCATCGACATTGGCTGTGACGAGTATATCTCAAAACCACTGAACAAAACAAAGCTCTACGAAGTCCTCTCAAGGCATCTCCCAGCCACCCACAGTAAAAGACACTTCGCCGAAAAACGAACAATACTGCCGGATTAAGAGTAGCAGCTCTAATTATTGCTTTAGATCGGAAGGTTGAGACAAAAAAAGTTGCAAAAAAATCTAAAAAAAACTTGACAAGTATGTATATATGTATACAGTATAAATCTTTACATTATCGAGGCTTTTATGAATAAAAAGAAATTATACCCAATAATAACCGTTTTTGCCGTTATTACGCTTGCTTCAGGCCTTTTAATTACACTTGGCTCCGAAAATTTTACAGGAAAAAACCAAAAAAGAGCAGAAACAATAAGAAAAGCTGCACCAGACTTCAATCTCCGCAACCAACCCGACTATCCAAAACCAGTAAAAGAATACTTTACTTTCTATAATATCGACTTTGAAAACCAGTTTGAAAACCTCACACACCACTTCGGATTCTTCAGCTCACAGGACATGAACCTCGCCGCCCATCTCTACTGCCAAAAAGACTCCGACGACCTCGTCATTATAATGCACGGCTACACAAACCACTGCGGCTCATTAGGAAACTTAATAAAAGCTCTGATTGAAAAAAATTTCTCCGTCGCATGCTTCGACCTCCCCGGACACGGACTCTCTGATGGAAAACAAGGATATATCGATGACTTTTCAACATACAAAAAATGCCTCAATGATTTCATAAAAATCCTCAAACAAAAAGGCAAAAAGAACATCCACCTTGTCGGCCACAGCACCGGCTCTGCAATTATACTCGAAAAAATAACCTCTGATAATAAT
>CAZAYB010000014.1:1334-6484 GCA_964489215.1 uncultured Pirellulales bacterium | reverse complement strand
CCTTATAAGAAGCTGGATGTGGACCCCGTCAAAAATAATATTCTCTATAACCAGCCTGTGGTCAGACTCCGTAAAAAGAGTTCCAAGAAAAATATCAGGCGATAAAGAATACCTGCACTTCCTCAATAACAAGGATTTCCTCGTTGTAACAAAGGTACCCAACCAGTGGATAAACGCAATGTACAGGTGGAACGAAAATTTCGAAAAAATAAAAAAAATTGAAAAACAGATACTCGTAATACAGGGAAAGAAAGACAAAGTTGTCGAATGGAAACACAACATCAGCTTTTTATCAAAAACCGTAACTGACTGCAAAACAGTCATCATAAAAGATGCCCGGCATGAGCTCATAAACGAAAGCAAAAAAATAAGAGAAAATGTTATTCAAACGGTAACTTCCTGGCTCAAAAAAAATAACGGACACCCTAAAGAATAATTTTTTGATAAAATAAAGTCCTTAATCCACTCTTAACCGGGTTCCGTGACTTATACTGAAATCAAGCTCATCAACACTGATATTGTAAGGAAACCACGCACCGCTGACCCTTGCGTTAAAAAGCGAACAGCCCTCCATATCAATATGCCTCAAATCCTTACCCCGCAGATCACAATCCCGAAGATAGGCCCCCTTTAACTTAACTTTAGACATATCAGCGTTCCGGAAATCAACACTGCGCAAATCACAACCGCAAAGATCAACACTTTCTTTCCGGGCTGCTATCTTATTAAAAGACTCATAATCTCCGCTGCGTAAAGACTTAAACGCTTCATCATCAATAAATTTAGGCTTTGGCATTTTAAATAATCCTTAATTAAGTTCGCTGTTCATTACTGTAAGACCTGCCATATTATCAAACTGATAATCTTTATCAAGACCTTTTGAAGGAAACTCAAGATAAAATTCTGATCCCCTGCCTGCTCCCTCGGACTTCACCCATATCTTACCCTCATGGGCCTCCATTATCTTCTTAGCTATGGCCAATCCTACTCCGCTGCCCTCATTATTGCTGTCCAGCTTCCAAAACAGATCAAATATACTCTTCTCATCACACAATTTTATACCCCTGCCGTTATCCTTTATTCTGACAACGCTCTTTTCTTTATCATCAATCGAATCTATCACTATACTCGGACTGACCTGATCGCCCATATACTTAATAGCGTTATCAATAAGATTCTGAAAAACCTGACGAACACGCATCTGGTCACAATAAATAACTGGCAGATTCTCATCAACTTCAACTCTTACATTGGATGCTACTATCTGAGAACTGAAGTTTTCAAGAACATCGTCAATTATTGAATTCAGGCTAACCGGGCTTAAATTACCTACCGCCCTTCCTGAACGAGAAAGATCGAGTATCTGCTTAATCAACTGAGACATCCTGTCCATCGTCCTTTCAACCCTGCCAAGATCATTATAGGCATTCTCGAGATCATGTTTGTCAAGATTCCTCTTTATCCAACCCACAAGCCCCTTGACTGTAACAATAGGACTCTTAAGATCGTGAGATACCGTATGAACAAAATTCTCAAGCTCGCTGTTCTTAGCCTCCAGCAAGGCCGTCGTATGCTCAAGATTATCCCTCGTCTGGCTAAGCTCCGTTATATCCCTTGCAATGGTCTGAAGATACTTCCTGCCCCTGAGATTAACAAATTTGGCCGCTATAAGAACCTCTTTTGTATTGCCCTTCTTACAAAGATGAGTTTCCTTAAAATATATTACAGACGCCTTCTCGATTTCCTCCAGTCTGCGACTCCACGCCTCCTTGCTCTCCAAAGGCCTAAGCTTGGATATATTCATGCCCTGGAGCTCCGAAAGGCTAAAACCTGTCTCCTTACTCAATGAGTGATTAGCCTCTATTATTTCACCAGTATAAGGATCGATAAGCAATATACCGTCAGGAGAATGATCGAATAAAGAGCGGTACCTCGCCTCTGCCTCCTTAAGCTGATGATTCTGCTCCTTAAGATCAGTAACATCAAAGAAAGTAATTACTATTCCATTTGAAACTTTGTTATTACTCCGATAAGGATTTATATTTATCTTAAACCAGTCGCCATGCTTGTTCTTTATCTCCCTTTCAATATTTATACCTGAAAGAAGAACAGACTGGCAATATTCTCCAAGGGTCTGAGAATCTATAAGACTGGAGTTTATATCAGAAATCTTTTTACCTATATGCTTTTTACTCAAATAAATTGCATTGCGAACTGCCGATGTGAATTTCCTTATCTTAAGGTCATTATCAAGAAAAATCGTTCCAACATCGACACTCTGCATCAGATTATTGAGATCATCAGTCGTCTCTAAAAGCTCCGAAACCTTCATGCTGTATTGACGGTTGACGCAAAGAAGCTCTTCATTAACCGAATTAAGCTCCTCATTGGTACTCTTAAGCTCCTCATTGGCAACCAGCATCTCTTCATTATTAGACTGAAGCTCAACATTGGCAACCTGAAGCTCCTCTATGGTATTCTGAAGAACCTGCTGTGTATAAGAAAGCTCCTCCTTAAGCCTTGAATATTTACCATCTTCAATTTCATCTTCTATCTTTGTCTTAAAGCAGTCGATATTTTCATGATCCACAACAGGCTCAAATGTAATCAGAAGTAAATTCTGATTATTCTTTAAATCTGAAATCTGCCTGCCCGTAACCTTTACAGAGCTTTGAACATTATTGTTGGAAAGGTGAATATAACGGGAAACAAGCGAACTGCCCTTTTTCAAAATCGAAGTAATTATCTCTGCCACCGGAGCCTTCAACCCAGGCTTAAGCCTGGAAATAAAATCCTTCTTATCAATGTTGTTTTCAACACAAAGATAAGATGAAACATTACCGAACGTACGCAAAACCAGACGCTTGTTGTTTACTAATATAGTCGGTTTAACACAATTTTCTAAAATGTCCTCAATTACACCTGACAACTCAGAATCACTTTTCTCCAAAACCTTGTGTATAGACTTCTTTCCTCGGCATTCTTCTATCTTATGCCTGTTAATCTCAAACAGCATAGGAGCCCTTAAGCTGGCCGTACCCGTCTTCTTAAAAACCCTTAACCCGCCTTCAAGCTCCTTAAACTGGTCTTTCAGTTTACCTAAATTCTCACTGTCACCAAGCATCAATGTTCCGTCTTTTACAAGACCAAAATGAAAAAGCGAAATAACCTTTTGCTGTTCAATAGGCTTTAAATAGATTAAAAGGTTTCGGCAACTGATCATATCCATCTGAGTAAAAGGCGGATCCTTCAATAGATTGTGATGGGCAAAAACTATCATCTGACGAAGTTCACTGGAAACCTGATACTGGTCGCCGGACTTGAGAAAATACCTCTTAAGCCGCTCCTTAGACACATTGCGAAGACTTTCAGGAGAATAAAAACCCGCAGATGCCTTATTTATTGCCGACTGTGAAATATCCGTAGCGAATATCTTTACATTGTAAGGTTTTCTCAGCTTCTCTGCAGCTTCATGAACTAAAATTGCTATTGAATAAGCTTCTTCTCCAGTAGCACAGCCCGGAACCCATATCCTCCCGCTCTTGGAAAGTGAAACCTTTTCAACTATCTCCGGGATAACTTCACTGCTTAGAAGTTCAAAATAAGAAGGGTTACGAAAAAATTCTGTTACCTCAATAAATAAATTGTTATAAAGCTTTTGAAGCTGTTCTTCATCCTTCTCTAAAAACCTCAAAAACTTGTCTATCTCCCTTATCTGAACATTCTCCATCTGCCTGCTTATTCTTCTGCTGATCGTAGATGTCTTATAGCTGTTGAAGTTTATATTGTACCTGTTCATAAGCAAATTTAATATCGGCTCATACCTTTTCACAAAAGGATTGACTACCTTGGATTCTTTGAAAATAGAAAGTGCGTCTTCACTGTCAGGATCAATCAACATCAGTTTTTCACTGATTTGAGAAACCCCAAGGACCTGGTCAACACATTCGGTCGATATAGCGTTCCTGGGCATCGAGGCAAAAGCTGTCGATGATGGATGCTGAACAATCGTAACACCGCCTGCTTCATGAATATGCCTTACACCTTCACTGCCGTCATGGCCTGTACCGGAAAGAATAACACCAATTGCACTTTTGCCAAAATCAGAAGCTAAGGATTTCATAAAAATATCAATTGGAAAAAATTGACTGCCGCTGGCACGGTCCCGAACTGAAAACCTGCCTTTACAAATGGTCATCTCCTTACCAGGCGCAAGAAGATACACATGGTCCTTTTTGATAGGCCCGCCTCTTCTGACCTGCTTTACCTTAAGCTCAGTACAGGGACTCAAAAGCTCCTCCATGAAACTTTCAAAGTCTGGGGATTGATGCTGAATCACCACATAAGCAAGGCCCGGCCCTTTTTTAATCTGACTGAATATCTCCTTCAAGGCCTCAAGACCTCCAGCAGAAGCACCTATCGCAACTACTGCAAAAGGTGACTCATCATCAACTGGACCTTTAGACTCAGCTTTAATGACTTCCCCGTCAACACAAGCTTTAGATTTGATAAAATCTCTACTGTCCGATAGCTTCTGGCTTTCGATTCTATCTTTTTTTGTTGGGGCAGTAGGACTCATTATAGCCTCCTGACCGCTGAATAACGTAAATTCATTTCGGCAATAAGACATGTATCTCCGCAAGATACCGCCGCCACGATTTACTAATTTGAGCCGATATATCTACAAAAAAATAAGGATATAGCTCTAAATAATAGAAAAAACATAAATCACTGGAAAACTCAAAGCTGCATAAATCCGCAGAAACCAGTAAGATATTTCCCGCAAATTATTTATCGAAATAATTCTCGCCCCACTTTGATGAAAAAAAGCCAAAAAACTAATAAAAAAAAGCAAAAAACAGGCCTCAATAGGTAATTTCACCTAAAAAATAAGCATTTCACCCCGAAAGCTTCTTGCTGTTGCACAAATTATCCGAATCATTGGAAACCCTCCCGCACTTTTTACAAAAATACCTGGGCTTATCAACCAACTTGGCAAACTTCTTGGTTTTATCATTGTGATAATCTTTTTTTGCCAGCTTACAAAGTTTCTTACTAGACATTATTGCCCCCTGATATTAAACAAATTCACCATTTTTACTTCTTGGGTTTCGATATTGGCCTGAAACGCCTGGGAGAACTCCCGGATG
>CAZAYB010000014.1:0-1234 GCA_964489215.1 uncultured Pirellulales bacterium | reverse complement strand
TTTTACTTCTTGGGTTTCGATATTGGCCTGAAACGCCTGGGAGAACTCCCGGATGATTCAACTGCCTTAACAGCCTCATTATAAAGAATTTCCTGTGCCCTGCAAGAACCTTTTTTAGATCCCTTAACCTGCCTGTAAATGCCGTCAGAACCCAAAACAAACGAATTACTGTCATCCTTGAAATACAAATCAAGTGCATGAATAAGACGCTGTTGCAGCTTACCGGAAGTTACAGGAAAAAAAGACTCTATACGTTTATCAAGATTTCTGCCCATCCAGTCTGCACTGGCCAGATAAAGTTCCTCATTACCTGCATTACGAAAATAAAATATACGAGCATGCTCAAGAAAACGATCAACAATAGAGACAACCTTGATATTATCGGACACACCTTTGACACCCGGCCGCAAACAGCAAATACCGCGAACATTAAGCATTATCTTTACACCTGCCATCGAAGCCCTGTAAAGTGCCTGACAAATCCCCTTATCCTGTAAGGAATTCACCTTGACCATTATCAATCCCGGACGGTCCGACGTAGAAGCCTGAATCTCCCGCTCTATGAGCTGATAAAACTTGTCTCGAAGACCCGTCGGAGCTATCGTCAGCTTCGTAAGCTTAACTGCCTCAGAAGCACCCGTCATAAGATTAAACAAAGCCGCTGCATCAGAACACAAAACACTGTCACTGGTAAGCAAACCTATATCAGAATAAAGCCTTGCCGTCTTGTCATTATAATTACCTGTCGAAAGATGAACATATCGGCGTATAGCACCACCAGTCCGCCTTATCACCATCAATGCCTTGCAATGTGTCTTCAAACCTGCAACACCGTAAATCACATTGCAACCGGCATCCTCAAGACGACGGGCCCAGTTAAGGTTACGCTCCTCATCAAACCTCGCCTTAAGCTCTACAAGAACCGTTACATGCTTGCCGTTCTCAGCTGCCTCTTCAAGAGCTGCAATTATCGGTGAATTGCCGCTCGTCCGATAAAGTGTCTGCTTAATCGCAATCGTATCCGCATCTTGTGCAGATTTCTCCAGAAGCTCAACTACAGGATCAAAACTCTCATAAGGATGAAAAAGCATGATATCATTTTGCTGAATTGATTCAAAAATATCATCACTGCCCAAAAGGTCCCTCGCTCCAGCTGGAGGCCAGTCCGGAATATTAAGTTCTTCAAAACCGGGACGACCTGCTATCTCCATTAGACTCGTAGGATCAACTATTG
>CAZAYB010000013.1:0-28266 GCA_964489215.1 uncultured Pirellulales bacterium | reverse complement strand
GAAATCAAATTAACTGCATCTCCAGGCTTATCTGAAATCGGCAAACTGAATAAAATCGCAGATATAATTAATGCAGATAAAAGGGTGCTGGTGAGCAGAACGGCAAAAAACCAACGTAGTGGCCAATGTATATCCTGTAATCTCAGGTATATACTTGAAAATGTAATTTCAAATTTATAATAGCTGAACTTCTATACCAGCGGGAACATCCACCTTTGTTGTAATTTTGTTTGAAGTTTCTTTAATATGCCTGACGCTTATCTGTCCCTGAGTTGTTGGATATGTACCCTCCACGTATTCAAGGTCTCCGAGAAATGGTTCAACGGATATTTTTTTGAATCCTGCTTCAAGTATTTTTATACCGAGAACATGCTTACTCAGCCAGGCAGTTACGCCCCCGGCCCAGCCGTGGCAAAGACTATGGCGATGCCATTTAAAGCAGTGTTCGCCTAACTCAGCATGTACGTCTGTTTTGCCCTTTTCAACAGGCTGGTCAATCCTGCTGCCGTTTTCAAGCCATTTTACATCGAAATGCTCCCAAAAAGTCGTTGCTCCAAGTTCAAGCATACCGCCCCAATAACTATAAGATAATTAAAACCGATACTCCAGTCGATAAACCTCACTCCCGTTAGTTTTTCCATTCCATTCCTTTATAGAACTAAACGTAAACACACTCTTTTATCGATCCTACCAATGCTTCGATATTTTCTCTTGGAGTCTCATGCCATACGGTGCCGTCTCTTTGCTCAGTCGGTCCGAGAGGAAAAGAAAGTTTGTGGAAAGATTCAATAACATCGGCGCCAAAATGCGTAACTCTCCAGTGACGATGGCCGATCTCTTTTTCATATTCGGCCATAAGCCTTCTGTCCATCCAGAAATTAAAGGGAACCCGGTCAGGTTTTTGGTGATTTAACGCGGTCAATACTCTTGTCTTTGAATCCATTAAAACTTCCTTTTGCTAAGCTTCATCATTTAGCAGCAATGTCTTCTCTTCTTCTTTCTTCTTTTGTATCTCTTCGTGTATGGCCTCACAACGCTGTCTTGTCAGCGGATAGAAGTATATAAACAAAATACCAAGCAACAATCCGACAGCCTGAATGGCAATGTATAAAAATCTCATATTGAAAATAGTCTGGTCAGTTTGAATTTCAAGTTCCTCGGTAAAGCCTGACAATTTTATGACTATCCCACTCAACAGAGTGACCAGCGAGAATCCAAGTTTATCGCTGAATGTAAACACCGAACTGTACATACCCTCTCTGCGAAGGCCAGTAACATACTCATCTTCATCGCATACATCACCAAGCATCGAGATTATAAGCAGCCAGGAGCCGTTAAGCGATATGCCGACAAGGAAAGCTGGAATCAACTGAAGATACGGATATTTGGGAGTCAGTAAAAACCACAGGCTCAGGTATGCAATTATAGAGACGATCAGGGTTGCAATCATCGTCTTTTTTTTGCCGATTCTTGCTGAAAGCCAGGTCGTCACAGGCAGGCCGACAAAACCCAGAGCTGTAATCATGGTTCCGCAAAGACCGCCCAGGGTTGCAGCGAAAGACCGATCACCTTTGCATACATAATAAATATTCAGATAAAGGTTGAATGGGCCTGCCATAAAAATGCCTATTTTGATGATCAGATTTGAAGCCATAAGCAGCAGAAAAGCCCTGTTTTTGAACGTATAGAAAAAGGCCGTTGTAAGTTTGATCTTTTGCTGTTTTTGAACCGAAGCCTTTTCTTTGCAGAAGATTGCTGGCAAGACCCCGGTTACGAGGATGATCAAAGCGACCGCATAAGAAACATACCTGACCCCGACCGTTTCGCTGCCCGGTTCGGAATTTGAGACAAAGCATAATTTATACAGCCAGGGAATAGCCAGCCCGCAGGCAATACCTATGTACTGTCTCCATACGACAACACGGGTTTTTTCGTTGTAGTCGCTTGTCATCTCATAGCCGAGAGCTGTGTAAGGAACAATGAAAACCGTATATGCGAGGTAATAAAGAATTAAGCAGATCAGAAGGTAAACGAAAGTAGTTCGGGATGAGCTTTCGAGCGGCGGAGTCCAGAGAAAAATAAAAAGAAAAGCAGAAATTAATGCCCCTAAAAAAATATAAGGCCTTCGTCTGCCCCATCTGGTCCTTGTGTTATCAGAGATATTGCCCATCAAGGGGTCGGTTACGGCATCGATAAAACGCGGTATTGACTGGGCAACGCCTACAAGCATAACATCAAGCCCGAAGCCGACATTATAGATAGGAAGTACCAGTGAATTGACGCCGTTCATTATAAAATTATCAGAGGCTCCTCCCATACCCCAGAATATCTTGTTCTTTAAAGGGACCTTGTCCCCGGGCTTTGGTTTTACCGGCGGTTCATGCCCATTACCTTCCGGCAGATGATTGAAATTCAGTTCGTCTTCCATATTTCTGTTACGAAATAAGATTATTGGTCAAAAATTTTTCTTAATTTTTCAAGGTATAGACTGTAATTATCATAAGAAACAATCGGCGGTACGCTATGATCGAAAGAGGGTATATAGCCGCCTCTTTGAATAACATACTCTACTTTTTTCATCTGCTCATCAATTTTATTCTCCCCTTTAGATATTTCAAGTTTATCAACACCGCCTATCATATTCAATTTTGGATATTCATCTCTTATTCTCATTATATCAACTCCCGCAGCAGCTTCCATTGGCAATATTGCTGTTATGCCGGCATCAATAAACATCGGAATAAGAGATCTGATATCCCCATCACTATCCAGTATAAAATGTTCAACCCCATTATCAGTCAGGAAATGAGAAATTCTTGCGTAAAGGGGTTTGATTATTTCTTTAAGCAAACTTGGTGAAAACATCGGGCCGTTTTTATAGGCCATATCCTCGCCGAGATATAAAAAATCAAAATTAACATCCCTGAGAGTTTCTGCAAGAAGACCGATAATAAAATCTGTCTGAAAGTTCATCATATCCTTCATCAACCGGGGGTCATCATAGACCATTATCATAAGATCCTGAAAGTTGACAAAATCTCTGCAAAACGCAAAAGGCCCCCTTATGATGAAGCCAAGTGGAAAACTTCTGTTTTTGTAAGTATCAAGAAGAGTTTTCCAGTTTACCGGGCATCTTGACGGGTAATTTAATGGTTCGAGCCTTTCCTTTATTTTTTCAAAGTCTTCACGGTTTTTTATGGGAAAATCGAGATAGTGCGGCATTGATGAAGAATTCTTCTCAACTTTCTTGGTACAGCCTACTTCATCGATCATTACAATGTGATTTTGGGATTCTTCAATTATCTTTTCTTCAAAAGGCGGTATGAAATTAAAATCAATTGGCAAATATTGAATTTTCATCAGATCAAAATGATCAAAGATTTCATCATCAGAAATAAAATTCTTATCTGACCAGGCCTGTTTTACTTCCGGCCAGAAACCCATGAACTCCGTAATAGGAAATTTTTCCGGTTTTTCAAAATTTAACACACTTAAGAAATTTTCTCTATTATTCATGATGCTGTTCTTTCAATAGCTTGAAATCAAATAAATTCAGTATCAATATGTATCCTGATTCCCAGGCTCGACCCTGCTGAATTTTACTATGCATCCTGTGGATATTTCTACGGCAGCACTGTTTACATTTTCATTTATATTTATATTTGATTTGTAAAGTTCGCTATCATTTTTCTGAGATATTATCCGCCATTTACCTTGCGGAAGTTCAATATATAATTTGCCTTTGCGAGTACTTTGAATTTCAAGAGTAATCAAGTTTTCATCCGCAGTAATATCGAATACCGTTGAGCCGTAACTGATCTTTTCTATTTTCAGGCTCGTCCAGTCAGCAGGCAATTTTGGTTTTACAGTCAGTCTGTCCAAACGCGGCTCAATACCCATAAAACCATATATCATCACCTGAGGTACAAGTACGCTCTCCGCAAATTCCATATCAATGCCGAGTCCGCCGGCTGTTCCGCCGCCCTGGAGACTGCCCCTGCCGGGTTTTGAGTAATATTTCCTGAAACCTCCCTCGGCCTGAACTTCTTTATACCACTGGATAATCTCTTTCAATCGCTGCCATGCATTATCAGGGCCGTAAACTTTCAATCGAGACATTATGTCAAAATATGAAAAACCGAGAACCGCTCCGCCATCCTGAACCTGGTCGCCCCAGGAAAGGTTTTCAGGCTCGGGCCAGACAAATGCATAATACTCCAGATTTCTTTTTGTTGTGCTTCTTGGCGAAAATACCCAGTGATAGATATCCCTGCCTTTCGATGTGTCTCCCGGAACCGTCCTTTTACCCGATATCCAGTCAAGAATTGAACGTGCCTGTGAATCGGCTGCAAAGTCATAGTAAACGGCTTCGAGATTGAGAATGGTAAAGCCATAGTCATAGCTTTTGCCGTTTATATCGGTTGCCATATAATAGCGATCTGTTTGGTCATTCCAGAAAGCCCTGTTTGAATAGTCTTTTATTTGCCGTGAAAGGCTTAAAAGATTATCAGAGTTGAAGGAAAGGTGTCCCGAGGGGATGTTCCATTGTGGATTCGTTTTGATTGCTTTTTCCAGTTCCGCCATGCCCGCAAGAACGTCATAAAGATAGACCGTTGCAATGGTGTCTTTGCCGCCTGCCGGCAGCAGGTCCCAGTAATTGTTGCCTATTCCCCGTCCAAGATGAATGGTCTTGTTCCCTTCTTCTCTTTCAATGCCGCTTCTTCCGTCATGACCTACCCATGGCGTATAAACGCATTTATATTTTTCCACCTGAAATTCATCTACAGCGTACCTGAGAGCGCTGCGCATTTTCTGGATATTTTGACGCAGAAAGTTCAGGTCACCTGTCCAGTTGATATAATCAAGACAGCCCTGCAGATAACAGGAATTGTTTATGTTATGCCTGCTGTCAACGGAGGTATATATCTTTCTGATTGTTAATGAAGTTTCTTCAATATCTTTAAAATTGAACCTGAGCTGTATAATTTTGCCTTTCCACGAATCGGTCTTATAAACAGGAATCATTATATAAGAGCCGGCAGGGTTATCATTCGACAGGTCGAAATAAATTCTGTTATTGCCGGAAAAATGCGGGGACTCTTCTGTCTTCCACTCAAGAAAACAGACCGCTGATTTGTCTATGTTTGCCGGTCCCAATTCAAGTGCTATGAAAGGAGATATAAAACTGTTTATGTTGAACTGCGGTGTTGTGATTGAAGCTGCCGGCCCTGAAAGATTCAGATGCCACCCGCGGCTGTCCAGTTTGCTGTCTTCTACGTTAGTCAGCTTCCAGTTTTCGACGGTTGTTGTTTTGAATACTCCGAATCGGCTGTCATAGGGCAAACCGAATACAGAAAAATGCCACCCTACGCCGCCGCTCTGTGTCCAGAGTGGAAAGGGCCAGCCGAGATTATGCGCCAGGCCTCTATGCTGGTGGCATGAGATATAACCTTCATTATCCATTATGCGCGAAGAAAGCATTCTGGAATGGTTGCGTTTTAACATTTCAGCAGCACTGCCGGCGGGCCAGATTGTGGATTTTACTATCCATCCGTCCCAGAGCGTGCCTCCTGTACCAGTACCGTAAAATGTGTAAAACAGATGCCTCAGGAGATCAAACTCTTTTTCATAGCCGGGCACAATAAAGACAGGAAAATCACCGGGGATATTTTTCTTGCCTTTGCTTATATCACCCCATGGTCCGAGTCCGAATAAAGTAACCGGTTCGGCGTTTTTCCAGTCGTCAGCATTAAATGTGAATTCTTTCCATCCCTCATATTTTTCTTTAGATATTTTCCACTTTTTATCTATGGGTATTATATCAATTGTGTTATCTTTATATTTTATTACAATTTTCCCCACTATCCCCGCAGGTGAATCGTTCGGGCCGGCGTTTTCAGCTTCAATGGCAATAAGATTATTGCCCGTCTTTATGTATCTCTTGAGTGGTATTCTTTTTATTTCTCCCCATTGACTTGCGAACCCGCACTCTTCACCGTTGAGGAAAACAATGCAGGAATTATCGACAGAAACCAGCATAAAAGCTCTTTGTATATCCCTGTCCTGAGGTATTTCGAATTTATGCCTTAAATAATATTTGCCGGCAGGAGCTGACACCAATACGTTTGTTTTTTCCGGATACCAGTTCCAGTACAGGCCTGTGAAATCTTCAATGTTTTCAGTTTCGCAAAATGCAAAATTACATAATATGCAAAAGAAAATTACAGGATAAAAACTTTTAGTAATAAAAAACAGCTCGTCAGTTCTTTTTAACATAACATAATACCAATAAAAATATTAAATTTTACGGAACATCAAAAGGGCTGACATATTCAGCCGGCAGTCCATTTGAATTATAATTCATCTGGTATATATATATTGAGTTTCCAAAATGTCTCCAGGTGAGCCCTGCGATAATATCCGTCTGGTCAATACTGTAAACCTCTTCCGCATAGCTCGTTGAGGTCTTTATGATATTCTCGTCGCTGAGGATATCAGGTCTCGGAAAGTTTGCAAGTTTCCAGTTCTTGTCCGGACTGTCACTTACCCAGACCCCTCCACCATGCGCAGATGTGGTCATCAGGTATTTATCGGCATTTTTCCATACCTGGGGTGATTCCATAGCGTGATGATGCCTGACCGCTATTTTCGGATTCGTCCAGTTCAGCAGATCGGTCGATTGGGCAACTGCTACAATCCCCCGCGGGTTCCCACCTGAAGCATGCGCGGTTACATACATATAAAAAATGTCGCCGTCTTTGAATATTTCCGGGTCTCTGCAGTCAGCCCATCTGTTCCTTGCCCAGTTGGCCCAGTCAAGACCCTCTAAGTTGAAAACCGGATTCTTTTCATATTTTTTCCAGTGAAAAAGGTCGTCAGAAATTGCTAAAGAAATCGATTGGGACACATATTTATTCGTAGATGTATAGAACATATAGTATTTGTCCTGATGATATATAACATTCGGTGCCCACACCCCCTTATCCTCATAACAGCCGTTACCGTCTGAATATTTTTTGTCGGATATACTAAGCACCGGCGTATGATACGTCCAGTTTCTAAGATCAGGGCTTGTTCCATGGCTGAAAGTTCTCTCATTTCCTTCTACGATCCAGTCGTGCCCCTCTATAAATTCGCCTGTAATAGAGAAAATGTGCCATAGCCCTTGCTCATCACGAATAATCGAAAAATCCTTTACATACTTAAAAGGCGTTTCATAAATATACGGAAAGCTTTCATCTATAACGGAGAATGTGTGGCTGTCATTAAGTACGAAACCGGTCATCTGATCAATTGATTCCGCATCTAACAGGTAAGAACCTGGTTTGAGTTTTTTATCAGGAATATAATAGCCGAAAAGCTCCTTACGGTTTTCAATATCAGCGATACCGTAATGCTGAAGTTGGCTGTGAATGACATTTCCTTTACTATCGGTAATTTTTGTCTTAAGTATTTTTGATGAACGTGTCTCCGGATAGTTTTTCGCTAAAAGAACCGTCTCATATTCAATTCTTTCATCAGGCAAGTAGTGAAGTTTCGACGTGAAACATTTCATCTCTACAAGGTTTTTGAAATGTGCATCCGGGACATCCTGTTTACTCATCAGTTTTATGTCTTTAATTTGAAACTTAAATCCTTTTGGTGCCGCAGGGCCGAGCCTTATGAAATCCGCACCGTCGAATCTGCCATACCTGTCCAGATCATATACGACTGTAACATAAGAGCGGGGCACTGAGACCATAAAAGTATGCATTCTGCTGAAATGGCCGCCCTGACCTTTTTTCCACCAGTAGCACTGAAAACCTGCAGGTGAAGAAACTTTTAGTTCGGCTATCAGATAAGAATTTTCTTCGGCGGCGGCAGGAGATAAGCTCTCCGAAAGCAGCCATGGATCCGGGCCTGTTACCTCATAAACGCCGGAATCATAAGAAATATTGTTTTTTTGTTCCCATTGAATACCCATAGCAGCAGAAATGAAAATGCAGATCGAAAGAGCTGCGAAAAAACAAAATTTCAGGGATATGTGAAACATAAAAACATTTCCTGTAAATAAGGTTCAACTCGTTCAGATATACTGTTTATTTGTTACAGTTTCAATCATTGATACTATATTATCTACCGGAGTACCGGCCTGTACAGCATGACATGAAGCGCAAATATAACCTTCATCGCCTCGGCCCAGTGTTTTCATAAGCATTCTGACCTCTTTTTTTACGTCTTCGGCAGAACCAAAAGGCAGGATATTTTGATTGTCAACTCCTCCATGAAAAATTACCCTGTGTCCATATTTTTCTTTCAACTTTTTTGTATCCATTCCGGGACATACATGCTGAATAGGATTTAGCACATCTATTCCGCAATCAATAAGCGGCCCGATCAAAGGCTCACAGGCTCCGTCTGAGTGAAAAAATACTTTCTTATTGAAGGAATGAACCAGTTCACACCACCGTTTCATTCGAGGTTCAAGAAAACGCTGCCACATTTGCGGAGAAATAAGCAGGCTCTCCTGGGTACCAAGGTCATCGCTTATAAACACCATATCGACATGGGTATCTGCCTGTTCTAAAAAACGTTTCATCATTTCAGATTGAATACTTTCAATGTAATCCAAGACAGCATCGACCAACTCCGGATACAATGCAATATCCATCAACGACTGTTCGATGCCTCTCAACTGACAGTATATCTCAAAAAGTGAAACCCAGGGGCCCACCACGGCATAATCTTTGCTGACTTTTTTCGCACGCGTAACGGCATCATCATAGTTGAAACAGTTCAGATCAGGCCACCATTGGTATTCATCCACCATTGATGGGGTATTTATATATTTCATAGGAGCTTCACCGAATTCATCATAATGTGCACTGCCGGCTTTTACACCCTTAAGCGGAACCCCCCACATTGTCCGGCTTCTGGCCGCACCTGCTCCGACCTGACTGCCGGCGGATTCTTTTTTTTCAAAAGAATAATCCATAAAAACCCATGCTATCTTATCAACTCCCATTGCCTTCCAGATGGTTAATTCATCCTCCAGTCCATAGTGGCTTTTAAGAGAATCCAGAACCTCGGCAGTGTACCAGATGTCAACAGGCAAACGATCAACAGGCTTGCGGTCTAAAGCTGCAAGTATTCTTTCTTTACCATTCATATTTGTTTCTCTGAGTATTTAATCTTTTCACTATATCGGCAACACAGCAACCCAATTTAACAGGATGGATAATTTATGTATTTAAGTTTACAAATCATCTGCAATAATACAATAAATAATAAGCGGAGCCTTTTATATTATTTTGCGGTCAGGGAAATATTATCTAACCATACACAATCCTGACCGCCGGAAACCGAACCGTCCTTGTAATATGTCCACTGGAGCCAGTGCGTGCCGGGTGAAACCGTATATTTTGCCAAAAGCCACGGTTTTTCGCCCGACCAGGCGTTCTGTTCCGAAGCATCGATATAAAAACGAAGCAAGTCGTAATTCTGTTCGCTCGATACCCTGTAATGAAACCTCAAAACGGATTCTTTCGTAACACTGACCTGAACTTTGAGGGTACATGCCTGATTATGAGATACGGCACCTGACTTAACAGAATATGTCCCCTTATTGGGATTGTCGGAAGTAACCCGCCAATTCTCAATGCCGTTAGCTTGCCAGTTATTAGCGGAGAGATCTCCCGTCTCGAAATCGTCTTCAAGTATTATTTGCGGTGTTATGCTCTCAGGTAAATAATCATCCTGCCAGTAATCGGCAAGTGAAGAATATTCGTTATAACTGTTAGAGGATATCCAGTCGAACGCAAACGCTGTCAGGTCTTGCATATCAATATCGCAATCACTGTCCGAATCGAAAGCGTAAATATCTCCCTCTGATATCAGCTTTTGACACTCTTTGTCCCTGAGAGAACTGTCATAACGATAATTAAATCTTCTGTCCGGAGCGCTGTCGCCGTTGACGGCAAATTCTATGATATCAAAATGCTGCCGAATATTGTCCGCCCAATGAAAATCAAATGCTACATCGACCCCGTTCTGACCAATGTCTGTGCGGGGGACCTTGATCTCGATCTTTCTGCCTGAATACCGGTAAGATATACTGCCGTTTACGGTGCTCCATGAAGAACCGTCTATTGTATGTTTGACAGTGGTCTCAGATGAGCTTCCGACATGAGAGTTGATAAGGTAATCATAACCCTCCCAGCCCGTGCTGTGGTTCATATCGGAATCGATGTAAAGAAGCATCCAGTTGGAGTCGGTATGCTCACTTATCGGGTGCATTGTTTCAGTATAAAAATAAACGTAGTTTTGGTCATAAGCGATTTTTGAAATTACGAAATCGTTTCTGCCTGTTGTGTTTACATAGGTTGCAAAATCTCCCCATCCGAGTTCATTGCGGTGCATTGTATCTCGTTTATAATCCCTGTATTGCGGCTCGACATCATTCCAGTCATCAAAACTGCCGTCAATGGTTATACTCCTGGGACCACTGGGCACATCAGGCGGGCGCACACCTTTGTAAAGTCTCAAGTTAGCCACCAACTGATAATAATAATTATCCGTATGGCCGCCTTTCATAGGATCGATGTCCCGGCTGTATTCGTGGTTATAGTCGTCTCCGAACCATGTTTCGCCTTCCACCATATGATGACCTAAAAAATGATCCAGTCCGGGCCAGACCGGTTCGGGCCAAATATACCTGAAAGAACCCCACTCATTCCAGGTCGAGTTAAAGATGAATTCCGGGTCAAGCTCAATCGCCCGTTCGAACTGTTCTGCCAAATACAAACCCTGGTCCTGCAAGCCTGTATTGTGATATTCATCTATCGGAGGCTGGGCGCCGTCATGATAGCTTCTGCCTACATTCGTTGTCGCATGTCTCGCTGCGGCAACTGAAGTCTGTTCGGGTTTGTCCCAGGCCTGATGCCAGCCGTAATCCTGCGGAGGAAAATCGCCTGACTGCCACATATCCTGTCCGTCAAGCTGGTCCCAGCACTGCCTGAAAGTATAATAATTTTTCAAATAGCTCGGCAGACCCGACCAGTCAGACACAGGCATTATAAGCGGTTTGCCGTCAAGATAATACCATAGTTCGGGATACCAGCCCCTGCTGTGAAAGAATAAATAGATATCCTGTTCGATATCATTGGCCGGGTTGGTCCAGAAACAAATTTGCGGGGTCTGCGTACCCTTTGCGCGAAGATCCTCCATAACATCACACATAATCATATTCGCCTGGGGGTAGGTCTCGGCATTTGTGTTCTCAAAAGCGAGTACATCAACACCTGCCGCATCGAACATATAGATATGTTTTCGCATTACATAGTCATCAACCGATTTATAATAGCCCAGTTCAGGCTCACCCCAGAAATGAAACGCATAATGAAAACCCCAGTCAGGGTTATAAGGGTCTTGTGCCATTATTTTCGTTACATCATAAGGCTCGTGATACATCCCCGGTCCGGTTGCCAGCCAAAAGGTATAAGCACAAATAAAAGTTCGGTTATCACGAACAGGCCCGCACTCTCCGAAGCCCGGCAACTCTCTGCCCAGAGCATCGGTCGCAACCCATGTATCGGCTTTTACATCCCAGGGCTCCGGGTCCGCCTGCACATAAAGTGCCTGAATGCTCTTGTCGGAATCCATTACAACCTTAGTTTCAGGCTGATACTTAAATTCGACGTCACCTGTCCATTGATCAAAAATGTATATAACTCCACCCTGCTCATATTTCAGTGCCGTAATTTCGATCTCGTCACCGGATTCGTACTGATGTGTTCCAGGGGCCGGCCAGATCGATTTTGAAGCAGCGGCAGGACCTGATATCGTCAGGCTGACAACATCCGCAGCGTCCGCTGTTTTTGAAAGTTTGACATTATCGACCGCAACCTTATCAGACCAGAGATAGACCAAAAGCGGATAGCCTGTCCACTGGCTGTGGTCGTCGCTGTTAAACTGCAAGCTGATCGTCTGCCAGATGCCGGTCAATGGGTGGGTGCTGTGAGCAGCTTCGGTAAATAAAATGGGTTGTGTCTCGTACTTGTCCGACGGATCATAAGCACCCAGGCCGAATCTGAATACGCCGGTAAATGAACCGTATTTGCTCACATCGATCCGGAGAGTGTAGGTATTACCGGCTTCAATTATGTCAGGAAGTTGAAAAAGCTGCACACCGTTGAACCATGCATAATTATCCCCGCTTTTTGCCTGTAAGCTGCTTGCCGGGGCAGGGTTCCTCACCTCAGGACAACGCTCCGCGGAGTAATCCGAAAACCAGGACTCCCACCCAAAAACATGTTTGTACCATTGCCCCTCATCTAAAACAGGGTATTCAAAATCCTGATTTGCCAGGGGGACAGACACAGTTTCGGCAAAAAGCGAATAGCCGCAACACAACAGCAGCAAAAAAATAACAGCTTGTTTATTAAGCATAAATAACTGCCTCTTACTAATTGGCTGAAACAGAGCACAAATTAAAACCACCACAGGACCTTATGCCTTCCTTTGATATACAAAAATCTTAATCTATCGTATTTAAGGGGTGTTTGGGTTCCCCAGTTCTTCTGCATTGTATTAAAGTTATCCCACTGCACACTTCCGTCAAGCCTGAGTATATTACCGCCTCTGAGAATGCCTCCGCTTTTATGATTAGAGAACTCGTGCGGAAATTTATGTGCTTCAGAGAAATCACCCCACGTAATCGCATCGGCAACTACTCCTATTATGTCGCTTGACAAAACTGTATCCGACCGTGATTGTGGTGATTGGGCAACGCTTTTTTTCAGATTACTGTCTTCCTGAGGTTTTCCTGTAGAATATTTTACCCAATATGGATAACTAACAAACAGATACTTCCAGTCAATGTCCTCTATTTTATTAGAATCGAGGTAAGCCTGCTGATAATCTTCATAAATTACATCATAACTTAATTCATCTTTTTTTGTAACGGAGGGACAATAGAAAAATTTCGGGTCCTTAATATAATTCATAGCGATCAAAATACCCTGCCCTGCGGGCTGCCAGTTTTCAGTGGTATCAGTCTTTCCTTCAGGAAGATACCCCATACCGCCGAATGGCCAGTGACCAAACTCGGGTCTGGGCGGAAATCTATTATGATCAGCGGCATAAACCGAAAACGCGATACCCTGCTGCCTTAGATTAGAAGAACATACGGCCCTTCTGGCAAGTGTTTTAGCCTTTTGCAGCGATGGAAGCAAAATCGAGAGCAATAATGCGATAATCGAAATCACTACCAGCAATTCTATAAGGGTAAAAGCTTTTTTGTATCTCATAATAAACATCCTTTTTGAATAGTATAACGGAAAGTGCCGTATAATTTCAACAATATACGGCACAAATCCATTTCATATTTGATTATCAATTACTTGCGTTTTTTAATTAAAGTCAAACCGCTCAAACCAAGCAGCGCGATGGTAGCAGGCTCAGGAATTAGTGTAGCATCCACACGAACGTTATCATACCAGACCCTGTCCGAGTTAAAGTTCAGCTTTAGAGCCTGGCCAACAAAAGCAGAGCCTGTACTGTCCCAGCTCATCGAGAATGTACCGAAACTGCCGGTTGGAATCTCTGTATTATTCGTAGCACTGCCGAACTGAACCTGTTTTAGCAGATTAGAATGGTTTGCTCCGGCGAAAAACCCTACATTGCTCCAGGCATACTGTGGAAAAACATCAGGGTGTGCGCCTAAATCCACTGTAACAGTGTAAATTGTGTTATCCTGTATTGGCGCAAGGTCCTGCCACATAAGAATTCCGCCATTAACGTAAGCAATGTTTTCACCCTCGGTGGCCTGCAATGGATAAGCTGCATCAGGATCGATAACCTGCAAATATGAACCGGTTGCGGTTGATGAGGGCCAGTAAGGGATAGTGTCTCCGCCGCCAAGATATCCAACCGCACCGCCATCTGCCAGGGCAGGTTCTTCAAAGCCGGCATTATAGACCATTACCGGCGCAGCATAACTAACTGCACTGATTAAGCTCACAACTGCCATTAACAACATCATTTGAGTTTTCATTTTGAAACTCCTCCAACAAAAAGTTAAATAAAACATTTTTTATAGACGCCCCGGCAACGTTCCGGGAGCACCTGAGATCACTTATCCAATAAACGGTCAAGGCCTGTTGTCAGTAAGCCAGCTTGAGATAAAGTCGGCTAAATCTTCAAAGTCAACAATACAGTTTTGATCGAAATCACCAAGAGGTATCGGATGGCAGCTATCACCACATATATTATCAGTCGCATAGACGGTGTTAATAGTACCGTCGTCATCGATAAGCAGTGTTCCCTCAGTACCCGGGATATCTCCATAGCTGCTCTGAATAAAATCGGCAACGAAATTATCCGGACAGCTCAGGAAATTACCTGCTGTAACATCAACTTCCGCACCAATGCCTATCTGATAAGTTCCCGGACTTGGCGACACGTCAGGCCTTCCTCCGGCGGTAGTTAAATTATAGGGATCGGAATCCACGACAACATTTGCCGCTATACCCGGTGTGCTCTTGAGTATCCTGACGTTATCCATCGTTACGCGGTCGGCGTTCAGATATATTTGCAGATACTTGCCGACATGAGGACTTGCTGTACTGTCCCATGAAAAGGATTTGGTGTACCACTGATCCGGATTAGGATTAAGAAGCTCACTAACAACCCAGCCGAAGCCCTGTTGAACTAACTGTGTGCCATCGAGTGTTTGAGTTGTGTCATTTTTGGCAAAAAGTGCTATATACGCCCATGCAATTTCAGGGTTGACATCTGAACGCGAGGCCATGTCGATCTCGACAGTATAAATAGTGTCAGCTTCAATAATTTCTCCCGGCACCTGATGAATCTGTGAACCCGAACCGACATAAATCATTTTGTTGCCGCTCGAGGTAAAATCCAAATTTGCGCCTGTAGATCCGTCCGGCGGGGTCTGTACCCAGGAACCTGTAGGAGCGGCGCCCTTGGACCAGAAAGGAACGGTGTAGCCGTTGGCGGAATTATCCTCAAAATCTGCGTTATAAATGAACACTGTCTCTCCGTTCCACACATTGCTGCATCCCGGGGTGGTTTTGCTGTAATTTGCCGTAACAACAGTATTGCCCGAAATGGTTACATCAGTCGAAGGTGTTATGTCATTTGCACCAGTCCAGGAAGTGAAGGTGTACAAATCAGGACAGGAGGCATACTTTCTCATTGTTTCAAGGGGTATTGTCCAGCCGTCGGCAACAGGGAAAGAACCTTGACCCGGCACCAGAACCCCATCTTCGGCGCCGGCAGTGCTGTTAACCGTAAGATTAACCTGTGTACCAGATGATGATAACGAGAAATTGTCGATGTAGTGCCTGTCACCCTGAGCGAATACGGCAAGAGTTTCACCTACATAAGCTGAATTCGCCGGATCGCCGCTGTCGAACTGACAGCTCACTGTGTACCAGGTGTCGGTTGTAAAACCGGAAATATCATCAGCAATAACATGAGGATAAAGTCCGCCCCACGAACCGAGGGTTGCATCGCTTTCAGTTGCCTTAAGCTCAATAAGGGCCCATGCGGAATTTGGATCCGCGACCTCGGCTGTGTCTGAAGTAACCGCAATGTCTGCCTGAACCGTATAGATCGTGTTCGGCTGAATGATCAGTGCTGCCGGAACCTGACTTATTGTTGTGCCCACCTGACGAAGACAGTTAAAACCGTCGCTCGCTATAAACGGGTTTGTCTTATATAGAGTAACCGGACACTGGGTTCCATCGTAGCCGTAGGCGTTTAACCATCCATCCGCATCACATATTTCTTCGTCCGGAAACAAACCGGCCGGTTCTTCAAAGCTCGGATTCTCCAGGTAGCTTGTAAGATCTACATTTGCAACAACCGTGCCGCGCCCAATCATAATAAATAATAAAATAATGCTGATTCCAAATATATTATTTTTTACACGACTCATCTTTACCTCCGATTAAAAAAGATTAAAATTGACAGACACTCAATATTTTCTATTTCAAACAGGCCTTGTCGTTTGGCGAATTATAAGTTCATCGCATTCTACAATATGATGATGGGCCTTTTTGTCAGTACTTTTAATAACGTCAAGAATCATTTTTGCCGATGCTTCACCCATCTGATGTATGGGCTCTACGATGCTGGTAAGATACATGTTGTAATTAAAAAGGTTGCCTATACCAACGATGGAGACTTCATCGGGAACCTTAATATCCATATCCGAAAGGGCTTCCCATACTCTCATGCCTATATCATCATTGATGGCCAGTATTGCGTCTGGTCTTTCTCCTGAGGGGCCGAACATCGGAGTTAATATAAACTTCCAGAAGTTTTTTGAATGATTCATGGATATTTCATATATAGTCTTTGAATAGCTCTCGAGATCAAGATGGTCGCTCTGTGCCCATATACACCATTGGTCGCGGTATTCAAGCCCAAGTAATTCGAGCGAGTCCCTGTATGCCTGAAAACGTGTGTTATCGCTTGTTACGCCGTGGTGGGAACCAACAAAGGCTATTCTCTTGCAACCGGTGGACGCAAGATGCGTAAGTGCCCTTTTAATGGCCGGCCTTTCGTTCCAGAGAACCGTATTGATACCTTTCAAGTCGTGCCATTCCTCAAGTAAATTACCCACAAAAACCAGAGCAGGGCCGTTTTCTATAAGAAACCTGTAAAGATCCAATGACCTCTCAACGCCGACCAATGAACGGTTTGCCTGGCATATTACCCCTTCATCCTGTCGCTCAAGTATTGATTTTATTTCCTGGTCCAGAATACGGTGATCGCTCCAGTCAACTGCGATAAAAGATGTGTATCCGTTTTCCCTCAAAACCTTATTAACTCCGAGCATCAGATGGTTCGCCCAGTTCATTCCAAGAGAACCAAGAAGCGAAGTAACAATTTTTGTTCTCTGTCTTTTAAGGCTCTGGGCCCAGTAATTTGGAACATACCCAAGCTCGTCCGCCGTGTTTCGCACCTTTTCAATAGTTCTTTTCGGAATCCCCTTTTCCCTGGCCCGGCCGTGTAGAACATAAGAAATAGTAGAAGGGGAAAGTTCGAGTTTATCCGCTATGCTCTTAATTGTTATTCGATTGTTTTTTGCTACTGCCATATTACGCCGCTTACAATCAAAATAAACCACATTTACTCAAACGTATGAGTTGATTCTATCAAATTGACAATCTTGTGTCAAGAAAAATACTCAAACGTTTGGGTAAAATGTATTTTTCCCACATTCATTAAAGGGTACAGTCGAATATATAGATTATTTCGGCCTTAAAAGTCTAATATATACGTATTATACTATATTTATTGCTCTGGTGTTCTTGTGCAAGGTTTTTGGATAGGCTTTTTGGTTGTTTAATAAATCTTTACGCTTTGCTGCGGCGCATATATTTCCAACACAAATTCACCATTCTGTGTGGGATTTGACTTTAATAAAATAATATTCCTTCCGGGCTTTAGAGGTGGATTGAATGGGTTGAGGACCTTTATTTCAGTATCCCAGATTCTTGTGCCGTTGCAGTATCCCACAGATTCCATCCCCGGGCCCTTTAATGTGGTATAAGGGTCTTTTTGGTCGAGAACTTCTATGTAGTAGCCCAGTAATACAGGATCGGCATTTTTATAGTCAGCCGGCAGCCTGAATTTGCCCGGCTGATACGCATCTAATTTTTCCCATCGGTATGAAATATCTTGACAATTCAGTTCCTGATGAAAATTTGTCAGATTCGATATATACATACCAACTTCCTGACAACTTTCATCAGCCGGGCATTTCATTATCCGGATGCTCTCAAGCGGATGGTCAACATAAGGCCTCAAATTAGTTTCCCTTTTCAGTCTATCAAGCCTTTGTCTCATATCGACAAGAACTGAGGCATAGGATGGGTCGTTTACAAGGTTATGCGTCTCTTGAGGATTCCTTTCTAGGTCGTAAAGTTCTTCATCGGGAAATGACTGGTAGGTTATCAGCTTATACCTTTCGGTTCGGACCGCTATTTGACCGGGAATTGCGGAGCCGGGACTCTCCTGCTTGAACAGGAAATCATCCCTGAAATGTTTTTTGTGCTCGCTTATAAGAAGCCCCGACCAGCTCTTTCCGGCCACTTCCTCCGGTATCTCTACGCCGGCAATATCAAGCAGTGTAGGCATCACGTCAATATTTAACACCATTTCTTTGCGGCTAGTGCCCGGCCTTATTATCTCCGGCCAACGCAAAAGCATCGGAAGTCGTATAACTTCTTCGTAAGCATAGTGCTTCTCGGTATTTCCATGCTCTCCAAGCGTATATCCCTGGTCGCTGCTGTATATCACCAGTGTATTTTCAGCACAGCCGGCCTCATCCAGGGCTTTAAGGATGTTGCCCATCGCATCGTCAAGCGCCTGGGATGAACGGTAATAGGACTTGATATATTTATCCCATGAGCCGAAATACGGTATACCACCGCCCTTAAAATCATCAAGCCTTATCAGGTTATTTTTCATAAATTCGGGCTTTCCAGACTCGTCATAATCCTCATTATAACTTTCCGGTCTGGGTATTTCCGTATTTTCAAGAAAATCATTATACCGCTGCGGATAAGCGAACGGCAGGTGAGGAGACTTCAGACCGACAAAAAGAAAGAAAGGTTTTTCACCGCCAGAAGCATCCTTGATATAGTCTGCGGCTATTTCCGAAAGAACATCATCACAGAAACCATTAAATTTCTCAGGCTTTCCGTTAATAGTAATTACTGGATCGTGAGTATTGCCGAGGAACTTAAACCCGGCCCAATAATCATAGCCCGGCTTTGGATGATCACCTTTTCCAAGATGCCACTTGCCTACATGTCCTGTGGCATAACCCGCCTTTTGCAGATACCACGCAACAGTTTTCTCATTATTGAGGAATGTATTATTTGTCCAGAGAATGCCCGGCGAACCGGCCTGATGCGGATGTTTTCCGGTCAAAAAAGATGCCCTCGAAGGCGAACAAACCCCCGAAGTGCAGAAAGCATTTTCAAATACCATTCCCTCTTTGGCCATCCTGTCAAAATTCGGGGTTTTTGTATACTTATTGCCCATACATGAAAGCATATCCTGCCGCTGGTCGTCGGAAATCACAAGAACAATATTGGGTCTTTTCCTCATACCCCCGATTCGCCCCATATTTTGCGAGCACCCAAACAAACCCAGAACCGCTGAACAGCCGGCAGCCTTTAAGAAATCTCTCCTGTTAAAATCCATTTATCCCTTTCTAATAGATAATGAAGAACACATTTTTCGATATCCTACCGCTTCAAGTAGCTGAAAACAACAAAAAATGTTCACCACAGAAGAACTTTTCAATTCTCAGCGGCATAGCCAGTGGATTAACTATGATTTAGATACCAAATTGGCATGCTCCCCAAAAACTGTACCAGATAAAGTGAGAGTATAATCGATGAATTTGGTATATTATTAACACTGAATTTAGGAGATTGTACTTATGAAGAAACGTTACATTGGGCCACAAATCGTGGCAAAGTTACGTCAGGCAGACGTTTTAATCGGCCAAGGCAAAACCGTTCCTGAGGTTTGTAAGTATCTTGAGATTAGCCAACAGACCTATTATCGCTGGCGACAAAAGTATGGCGGGATGAGTCCCGATATGGTCAAGCAACTACGGGCGGTTCAAAAAGAAAATGCCCAGCTTCACAAATTGGTTGCTGACCAGGCATTGGATATCTCAATCCTGAAAGTATTGGCAGGTCATTCTAATATGGAGACTACGAGAAAGTACTATCTTTCAGTCCAGAAAAGTGATCTTGAAACGGCTAGGAAGGTTCAGTCCCAAGTCATGACCAAATTGACGAACTATTGACGAACTTTGGGATAAAACGTCTGTTTTGGATACTTCAAAAGAAGAAGTTAAAAATGTAAGTTGTTATTTACAAATGGTTTAAAAAAACACGCCCGCCGCGATTCGAACACGGGACCTACGGATTAGAAATCCGTTGCTCTATCCAACTGAGCTACGGGCGCACGTTTTCAAAGCTTCATATAATAGTGACTTGCCGGTGTTTTTGTCAAGAAATTAAAAAAAAACCTGAAAATAGAAAAAAAGACCGCTGTTGTGAATATTATTCAGGCACCGGCAGTGTGAAATAGAAAGTTGTGCCCTGACCAACTGAAGATTCAGCCCATATCCTGCCCTGATGTCTGCTTATGATTCTTTTAACGATGGTAAGGCCCAGTCCCTCCCCTTTATGCCCGTCTTCCGGATTCAACCGATTGAACATTTCAAATATCTGGTCGAGATACTCGGGCTCTATTCCTCGGCCGTTGTCGGCGACCGAGTATATAATTTCCTTTTTGTTTTCCTTTGACTCGATTGAGATATTAATCTCCCTTTGAGGCTGAGAATAGTTAATGGCATTTCCTATCAGATTGGTAAATACCTGCGTAATCTGGCTCGGGTCTGCCATACAATCGTGAAGTTTGCTGACCTTGATGTTTGCATTACTGTCGCCGATTTCAAAGTTCATCAGTCTAAGCACGTTATTTACAAGCTCGTTCATGTCGACTCTTTCCATCTGGAGGTCCAGTTTACCGAGCCTGGAAAGCTTGAGCAGGCCGTGTAGCTGATGCTCCATTTTTTCGGCGCTTGCGGTTATAAAATGCAAATCTTCCCTGATGTCTTCTTTTATCAGCTGATGAATCTGCTTTTTAAGCTGAGGGTCCTCGAGATTAATTTTTTCGAGGATTTCAAACAGGCTCTCACTGTCCCTTTGAAGCTCGCCGGAAAAGCCTTTTATATTCACAAGCGGAGATCTGAGGTCATGACTGGTAATGTAAACAAAGCTCTGGAGTTCCTCGTTTTTTGCCTTTAATATTGCGTTAAGCCTTTTAAGTCTGTTCTCGTATCTCTTTCGGTTTGTAATGTCATGTACAAAAGCCCACATACCGACGGGCTTTCCTCGGCTGTCAGTCTTAAGGTATGCGTTTATCTGGACCGGTAAAACAGTGCCGTCCTTTTTTATGTATTCCTTTTCGTAGAAGCCGGAGTATCCGAGTTTGAAAATTTTATCTGCAACGATATTATCATTTTCCCATTTTGCCCATTTTTGAGGTGTAATCTGCCAGAAGTTCATTTTAAGCAGTTCTTCTCTGGTATAACCGAGCATATCCTGATATGCTTTGTTGAAGTCCTGGAAATTGCCTTCCAGGTCTGTCGAGACAATACCATCGTGAAGGTTGTTGTACAGCTCAACATACTGTCCCTGGAGCTGAGCCTGCTTTTGCTGTGCGTTTATCCTGTCAGTAACATCAATAAAGGTAACCAAAACCTGTGAAACATTGCCCTGTTGATCATAGGCGAAGGGTTCTGTGTTTATAAGCAGCCATTTTTTTCTGGCAGGGTCGTTGCTGTATACCGACCTTAGCTGATCGCGCTGAGGTATACCCGTTTTGAAAGTCTGCATTGAAGGGTGCTGCGGGCCGGGCACTTCATTACCCTGCTCATCCTGAAGGCACCAGTCATTATCAAGGGAGCTTTTATCCTGTATCTGTTCATCGGTTAAACCGAGTATCTTGCAGGCGAACTTGTTGGCGTGTATGACTCCTCCGTCCCTGCTTTGCAGCAGAGCGCCTGCCGAGAGCGATTCATACAGACTTTTGAAACGCAAATCCGACCGAACAAGCTCCTCTTCGATGTGTCTTTGTAGAGTAATCTCCCTCATCAGGCCTACGATACCGCCTATTTTGTCATGCTGGTCCGTAAAAGTGGACTTATGGAATACAAATCTGCGTTTTATACCATCTGCACAGGTGACCTGGTTTTCGTAAACCTGCGTACCGCCCTTTTTTAAAAGGTCCCAGTCCTTTTTGATATAGTCCTGACCAAGATCGACTGGCAGGTTACTTTCGAAATCGGATATTGTTTTTCCGATTATCTGGTTTTTGGGCAGTCCGATTATCATCTCTGCGAAAGTATTGTTGCATCCGATGTATGTTCCATTTTGATTTTTATAGAAAACAGGAAACGGAATGATATCAACAAGCGCCTCAAGAAATAAAAGTTCCTGTGAAGAGCCCTCAATACTTGAAAGGTGTGTCGCAAGCCCTTCTATGCCATAATTGTTTTGCTCAGACATTAGTTCCCTTTGTATTCCATAAAAGAATATGCTCATTCTATCATGGAAATTTATGATTTCAAGCATGAAAATCAGTTATTATTTACAGTTTGTAAATGGAGGGTTCATATATGCGGTGCAATTTCGCGCAAAGCCAAAAGAGATACTGTAAATGCGGTACCTTTATCCAGAATGGATTGGACTTTTATGCTGCCCCCCTGGCGTTCAAGCATTTTTTTGACAATTGCAAGTCCCAGTCCGTCGCCTTTTATTGAGTGATGGTTATTCAAACGCTTAAAAGGTTCGAATATCAGCCCCAGATTATCTTTGTCTATCCCTATCCCGTTATCCTCTATCTTGTAATAGGCCATTTGCCGGTTTTGTTTACCGGTTATTTTTATTCGGCACGGTCTTTGCTGCGAGCGGTACTTAACAGCGTTGCTTATCAGATTACTGAATATCTGACTGAGCATATTCTCATCTGCCATGCAATCGGGCAGGGAGTCAAACTCTACCTGTGCATCTGCTGTGGTTATCTCAAATTTCATTGAATCGACAACTTCCTGCACGAGTTTATTAACATCCAGCTGTTCTATTTTCAAATCCATCATTCCCGGCTGTGAAAGCTTCTTCAGCCCCGCAATCATAACCTCCATACTGTCAGCGGAATGATTGATAAACCTAACGTCCTCTGCCATGTCCTGGTCAATCAGTTTTGAAAGTTTGTCCCTGGTTTGCTGATTCATATCGGCTTGAGCAACTATGGATTTTAGCTGAGCGATGCTTTGGGTAAGCTCGCCTGCGAAACCTTTAATGTTTACAAGCGGACTTCGCAGATCGTGAGTGGTAAAGCTGACGAAGCTTTGCAGCTGTTGATTGCTTATGGAAAGTTTTTGGTTTAGCTGCTTAAGCTTTTGTTCAGCTTTTATTCTGTCGGTTACCTCACGCTGACTGCCGCGTCTTCCGGTATAATTATTTTCAGAATCATAAACGGCCTGGCAAAAATGGCTAATCCATTTGATTTTGCCTTGTCTGTCAATTATTCTAAAGACAAGGTTATCATTGTAAGAAGCGTCCTTAAGCTCTCTCTCGAGATGTTCAGCAACCTTCTGCCTGTCCGCAGGGTGGGTTATCTGAGATTGCAGTAACGGATTATCCATGAATTCCTCGGCGCTGTAACCTGTTATCCTTTCACACGACGGTGAAACGTAAATATAGTTACCTTCAGGGGACTGCCAGAACTCCCAGTCGTATGTAAAGTCGATAGCGGTACGGTACTTGTCCATGCTTTTTCTAAGCTCAGTTTCCGTTTGCTTGACAACGGTAATATCCAATGCACTAAAGCAGACGCCAAGAATATCAGAGTTGTTATCAAGAATCGGATAAAGAGTACAGGAGAACCATTTTTCAATTTTGTCCGTTTTGTAATGACGTTCGTAATTTATCCTTTCACCGGCCAATACTTTGGTAAAAGCAGACTTGAAGTTCTCAACATCTTCAGGCTTTACCAATTCAAGAATCCCCATACCCTGCTCAAGGTTGACGTCTAATATTTCAATGGAACGTTTTTTGGCGATATCGTTGAAGGTTAAAATGTTCATGTCCCGATCGATAAGGACAAAAGACTGCTCGGTATTGTCGAGTATGGCAGCTTTTAGAAAGTGCTGATACAAAACCTCTTTATTATTTTTCTGCTTTGTCAAACCTGCCCGGTTCTGTGAAAAAGACATAAAAAACAATCCTTTTTGATTGTCAGTTATAGGAAAATATTAAGTCGGAGTTGCAAAGCTATAACAACCAACAAGAGTAAAAGTCCAAATTATCATTATAATTTTTATATTGAAATTGTCAATTAAATAAGCCGTTTTAATCAGGTGTATTTCTAATAAAATGCGCCGTGCTGCTGTTAGTATCTTCTGCCTGTTGGGCGGGTATTATAGCCGATATTAACGAAAAAATAGCGTAAAGCGTCTATCTGGTGGTCCCACACGCCGTCTTTGTCTGGTAATTCGGAAGCATCATTTCTAAAATGGTAACACTGCATTGCGTGGATGAGGTTTTTGCATTTGGGGTTTATTACCAGGCTGGTTTTGCCCTGCCCGTTTCGTATTGCCCTGCGGATAAGTTCAATGCCGTCGAGTATCCTGCTTTTTTTGTAACGCAGTTTTATTCCGAATCTTCGCAGCTCCTTAACAGCGCTTGTGCCGGTTATATCGTTTCTGCCTGCCCCAGCCGGGTCGCAAAACGTGCACACTACAGAATCTTCGCCGCAGGGTGTCTGCTGTATTACCGCCTCTGCATGAACGTCTATGGTGGCTTTGCGTTTTATGTATTCGTCGATAACGCGTACGTTGTCCTGCCCGTCGATTTGAATCCATAAGCAATAGAACGGGTTTACGAAACCAAAATCTATACTGCGGTACAAAGGCAGGTTCGGGTCGTAGTCAACATTATCTACATGCAGCTGAGGGTCGAACTGCGGAAAAACGGCATTGTGAACGGTGGGCCTTTTGCAGAGCATTTCAGATTCGAATCCTGCTCTGCTTGACCTTTGCATCTGGGTTATGCAGTCGTCAATTTTCAGATATCCTGCTGCCTTTTTTGCCCTGCCTTTGCAATCCTGATACAACGGACATCTGCTGCATGAACGGTCGGTGCATTTTTCTATCACCTCCCACATGCACCATTTCATAACGGCTGTATTGCTTTTTTCGGCCTTTGATGTAATGTCGTGCATTAAACCGTAAGGCTTGTGCATAGTGCTTGTTATCTCCATCGAAGCCTTTATCGAATCGGTGCTGTTTGTGATGAACCTCGAGGCGGCGAGCACCTCCGGGTCGAAAAGCTCGACCTCATCGCAGCGGAGTTTCTGGACGTGCCTGCCTCGAACGTTTCGCTGGGACTGTGTCATAATCTCTACCGCTGATGAGTTGTTAAAGCTGCACTTGTGTTTTAGAATCTGGCCATGGATAAATTCTGCGAATCTGCCTGATACGAAATCAGCGACATACTCGTACATTCTCTGTGCCTGTTCGCTTGAGCCTGCGAGTATTCGGCACTGACAGCCCGGCTTGAAGATGCAGTCCAGGACAGTGAGCACCGCGGCAATGAGAGTTTTTCCGCCGCTTCTGTTTGCCCATACGATGACGTCGCCGTTGATTAAATCTTCCCGGTTATCGCAGCTGTAGCTGTGCCAAAGATAATCCATCGGTGAGGCGTGACCGCGGCATATACTTACATCCGGTATGTCGATGCCGAAAAACACCTTCACGAAATTTTTAAGCTGTGCCCTGCTTGCCGGGGCGGACGATTTCAAACTGCTCAATACATGTTCGAAACTGCCGGGCCGGGGTTTGTCGTTTTGATAAAGCACATCTGAAGCCATAGAAAATCTCCCTGATAAAACACATAACATTACCCATGAAAATTGCGCAAATGCTGATTGTTATTTGGATAGTTTGTTTTTGCCTGCCCCCGTTTATGCAAAGCCTGCTCTTTACGTGCAGAAAACGTTTACTTAACCGCCCCCGTATATAAAAAGGGAATCGGCGAAACACCTCAAAAGAAGCATTTTTTCAGATTCCCTGAAACTTATCGTGTTTGTCGAATAAGCAGCCCTGGATTTGGTTATTTGAGCGGCCAGCTATCCGGACAATAGCTTTGCCACCACCGGGCGAATATGGAGTAGTCGGCAAAGTTTACCGTTCCCAAATGGTCAAGGTTTCCGGCCGGATTTGCGGTAAGCCAGTAATCGGCGAAGCTTCGCAAGTCGTCAATTCCCACAACGCAGACCCTTACGCTCCAGCTTTGGGTTTTGTCAAAGCGAATCCATCCGACATTTTCGCCCCACGCCCAGCCGTCAAAGTAACCATCGTCATCGATTCTGACGCAGTATTCGTTGAGCCTTGATTCGCCTGGCACATATGGGTCGAAGTTTATCCATCCGACATTTTCTGCCCAGGCGTAACCATCCAGTGTGCCGTTATAATTGCTTATTCCGCCGTAGGTATCAGGCGAAAGGTTAATCCAGCCGATGTTCTGTGCCCATATCATACCCTCTACATGATTTTGATAGACATGTACGCCGGGGCCCTGCGATGGTTTGGCGTTTAGCCAGCCTGTGTTTTCGCAGTAGCCGAACCGGGCACCGTCGTTATAAGGGTCTATGTTTTCAGCACCGCACATCGAAACCGCATAAAGCAAAACAACCGTTAATAATGTGTATCGTATAATCATTTTGTAACTCCGAATTTTTCTCAGGTCCTTATCACGGCCCAGTTATATCCAATCGAAACATCACAGATTTTTCCCATTGATTACGGTGCGACATTGAGCCCTACCGCACAAGTTGACGGTTGGCCTATGTATAAATTGGCGTATCCATGACCGGCCTTGTCGTTATCGTAGCAGGCGTTCTGGTCGACAGTACAGTGAGCGTTAACGTATATGCCGTAGTTTCCGTTAGCTCTTGCCGAATTGCCCACGATGATACAGCCGAAAGGTGTCGCCGATATACCCGCTCCGGTATTCTCGTAAGCGGAGTTATCCTTTATAACGTTTCCTTTGCCTGGCTGGATGCCGTTTGCGTAATTAAAGTATACGGTATTGCCGATTATGGTACAGCCAGCGTCAGTCTCTATGCCCCATGATGAGTTTTTGGAAACGGAACAACTTTTGACAACACAGCCGATGCCTGTCTTTATTCCCTTTGAAGAATTACTGTATGAGCTGCAATTTTCAACGACTGCGTTGTCGTTTGTCTGTATGCCCTCTGCACCGTTATCATAAGCGGTACAGTCAATGACCGAGCAGTTTACGTTAACGGCGAAACCCTGTCCCCCGTTTTTTCCAGCGGTACAGCCTGTTACAGAGCTGCCCGCGTTGACGCCGCATCCGAAACCTCCGTTGTAGTAAAACGAACAATCCTGAATTTTACAGCTTCCGTCAGCTGAAAGTCCATCGTCCTGATTGTTCCTTGCGATACATCTGCTCACGACAGAGCCGCTTCCTACGCTGATACCGTCATCATTATTATTTTCAGCGATGCAGTCTGTAACGATAAACCCTCCGCCTTCGTGAAATGAAGAAGTATAGCCGTAAGTTACAATACCGTCGTATCGATTGTTCATTGCCTTTATGCCGGCAATTTTAATGTTCGAGGTGTTGGCGCTTAAGAAGCTTACGCCGTGGCAAAAGCCTTCAACGCTGCCGTTTTTTACCTCGATGTTAGAGCGTTCCGAGCCGTAAATTCCGCTATAACCCGGCGAAGGGTTCGTGCAGGTAAGCTTAAAGCCTTTCAGGTCGATGGTAACATCATCGGTAAAAACACCGATTCCGCCTTTTGTCGTGGTTACATTTTCCGTAAGAATGTAACTGCCCGGCTGGTTGATCATGAACTCATAGCTGCTGTTGCCCGGTGTGTTATCCTGATTGAGCACTTTTGCAGGTTCTACCTCGTCGAGCGTTTTCATCGTCGAACCTGGCGGCGATGACGGGTTAAGCTCCCCTGCTGTAACTAATCCGCAAAGAATTACAAAAAACAAAACAAACGCACATGCTGTGAAATTACGTAACATAATCAGCCTCCTTGAAACCATTAAAAGTGATATGAATGTCAGGACGCCCCTTAGCGTCTCAATAACATCAGGTTCTGTTATAGTCGGTAAAGACGTTAAAATCAAGCTAAAACACGGCAGTTTACCCAGTAATTTCCGTTTAGCAGGATAAATTCGGTATATTTACCTACCTCTGTCTGGCGGTCTGATAAAACCGGGTTATAACTTAGCCGGGCGGTTTTCAGTGATTTAAGCCGACTCTATTTTTTCGAGCCTCTGGTCGTGTCTGCCGCCCTGGTATTCGGTACCGAGCCACAGGTCGATAATTTCGTAAACTTCCTCGATAGCGAGCATTCTCTGGCCCATGCTAAGTACGTTTGCGTCGTTGTGCTCTCTTGAAAGCCTTGCCGATCGCAGGTCCCAGCAAAGCGCTGCCCGTATCCCTTTTACCTTGTTGGCAGCGATTGCTTCTCCGTTTCCGCTTCCGCCGAACACAATCGCCCTTTCGCATTTGCCCTGTATAACAGCCCTCGCGGCCGGTTTGATAAAGTCCGGATAGTCGCATCTGTCTGCGCTGTCGGTGCCGAAGTCTGTAACCTGATAGCCTTTATCCTCGAGAT
>CAZAYB010000012.1:13285-28310 GCA_964489215.1 uncultured Pirellulales bacterium | reverse complement strand
ATCTTTCTACAAAACAATATCAGAAATTAAAACCCGAAAATGAGAAGATAAAAACTCAAGCAGTCAGAACCCTTGCAAACTGGCAAAATTCCACACCAACAAAAAAACTTTTCGACATTGCCCAAAACAGTAATGATAAAATTATCAAAACCCTTGCTTTAAGGGGATGCATCAGACAGATAAAATACCTTGACGCTGAAAGCTCTGACAAAGCCCAAATGTATAAAAAAGCACTTTCAATCGCTCAAAATATAAATGAAAAGCGAATGGTCCTGTCAGAAGCAGCAGAGATGAAAAGCCCGGCCGGACTCAACCTGGCCAATCAATACCTGACAAATCCTCAGCTTAAAAACGAAGCTTTTACCGCACTGCTCAGCAACGCAGAAGAAGTCTATGCTACCTATAAAGACACAAGCAAGATTTTAACCTCTGCCAGAGAAGTAATTGCTGATGAGGAAAAAGTTAAAAAAATTGACTCAATAATAAAAAAAATTGACCAGATCAACAGCCATATTGTCCGCTGGCTTTATGCCGGGCCATACAGTCAAAAAGAAAAGGACGCTATGGCACTTTTCAATATCCCATTCGATCCCGAAAAAAGCCCGGAAACAGTAAACTGGAAGCAGCTTGACATTGAACCATCCCACGGTAAGCCCTGGCTGATAGAAATCCACCATAAGTTCCCACATACAAACAAGGTAATATATCTTAAAACAAACATTTACTCACCAAAACAAACAGATGCCATACTCGAAATGGGAAGTGACGATGGAGTAAAAGCCTGGATAAATAAAAAACTGGTTCATGAGAACAACATTTACAGAGCTGCTTCTAAAGCTCAGGACAAAACCGAAATACAGCTCAATCAGGGATGGAATGAACTTATGATGAAGATAAATCAGGGCGGTGGCCAATGGGCCGTTATAGCAAGAATCGCTGACCCAAACGGCAAAAATATCAATGGCCTTAAACAGTCCTTGAAATAGAATATTAACAAGTAACTTTTTTTGAGCAGGAGTCAAAAATATAACGGAGAGGGCGGGATTCGAACCCGCGGTAGGGACAAGCCCTACACAGCCTTTCCAAGGCTGCTCCTTAAGCCACTCGGACACCTCTCCAAATACCTCTTAATAATCTTAATGCTTAAAATGTCGTTTGCCAGTGAACACCATAGCTATACCCGCTTCATCAGCTGCTTTTATAACTTCATCGTCCTTTTTAGAACCTCCAGGCTGAACTATACACGCAACACCTGCTTTGCTGGCATTTATAACATTATCCGGGAAGGGGAAAAACGCATCACTGCCCATAGCAGAACCTTTTGACTTCTCGCCCGCCAGCTTAAAAGCTATCTGACCGCTTTCTACCCTATTCATTTGGCCAGCCCCTACTCCAACAAGTTTTTTACCATTTACCAAAGTTATAGTATTACTCTTTACATGCTTTGCAGTCAGCCAGGCAATACGCAAATCTTCCATCTGTTCCTTGCTGGGTTTAACTTTTGTAGGATAAGTAAGCTTCTCCTTCTCCCATCCAACAAGATCGCGATGCTGCAGCAGCATTCCACCGACAATACAACGAACATCAAATTCACTTTCATCGATTTTTGCCCTGTCAATAGGACCGCTTTCCATAAGCCTTACCCTATCCCCCCATCCTTTTATCTTACGCATCTTCTCTGCAACACCATCACCAAAAGATGGAGCAATAATTACTTCTGCAAAAAACCCGCTTGCCCCGTTAGCCTTGCCGAATCGGTCATAAGACTCCATTATAACGGTACCCAGCTCCTCGTCAACTTCTCTGTTCAATGCTATAATACCCCCAAAGGCACTGACAACATCACCGAGATAAGCTTTTTCATAAGCGAGCTTTATATCATCGTCAACTGCACAGCCGCAGGGATTGAGATGCTTGACAACAACTGCAGCCGGCTCCGAAAATTCCTTCACAAGCTCAAATGCCGCATTAACATCAAGCAGATTGTTAAAGCTTATGCTGGTTCCCCCTGGAAGCTGTCTTGCGTTTCCAATACAAGGCTCATCACTGCTGCCAAGAGTATAAAAAGCGGCACTTTGATGAGGGTTCTCTCCATAGCGAAGATCACTTTCTTTGTTCATTGCAATGCTTATTCGCTCCGGAAAACTCACATCAGCTTTACTGCTTAAATATTTCGAAATCGCTGCATCATAAGAAGCCGTAAGCCCGAACGCTACCCTTGCAAAATCACGCCTGAGCTCTTCATTAACACAACCGTCATTATTTTCCATCTCGTTTATAACACAGTCATACTGAGCCGGACTGGTCACAACCGTAACATACTTATGGTTCTTAGCCGCTGAGCGAACCATACTCGGACCGCCAATATCAATATTCTCTATTGCATCCTCAAAACTGCAGCCAGGCTTGGCAATCGTTTTTTCAAAAGGATAAAGATTAACACAAACCAGATCTATAGGAGTTATATCATGTTCTGATATTGCTTCAGCATGACTTTTCTTATCACGTAAGGCAAGCAGCGCACCGTGAATCTTAGGATGCAAAGTCTTCACTCTTCCATCCATCATTTCCGGAAAACCCGTAACAGAATCAATACTGATTACATCTATTCCCCCTTCCCTGATCGCACGAGCAGTGCCGCCGGTACTTATTATTTCTACTCCCATATTCGCAAGACTTTTAGCGAACTCTACCACCGCTTCTTTGTCTGAAACACTGATAAGTGCTCTTTTGATTTTAAGTGCCATAAAAATCTCCCTTCCCTGAATAAATCAATCCTGAACTATCGCAGCGAGCCTGCCTTTTTCATCTGATACATATATCGTAGAATCAACAAGGTTTACCGCACTATCAGAAACATTTGAAAAGTTTACTGAAAACTCCTTTTTACCCGTTTCATTATTCATAACATGTAATATCCCAGGCTTTGCAAGAACATACGCTTTATGCTCTTCTTCGGAAACAAAACCTATCCCGTTTTTAACTTTCCAAAGCACCTTGCCTTTTTCCTTATCAACCCCGAAAATATCTCCATTAGCCGTCATCTGATACAGAGTTTTTTCGCCAACTCTGCAAGGTTTAACAATCACATCTCCCAACTGGACTGGCAGCACCCAGCCGCGTTCACCAGACTGAACATTAAATTTATAAAGCTTTGTATTAGCACTGCCTACATAAACCCACTCATCTTCCATAACCATCGAGGACCATATCTGTCCAATTACATCAACCTGCCACAAACGTTTAGGCCCCGCAGCTGTCATCCCAACTACATGACCGGTTTGAGTTGAAAAAACCACAATATCATTATTAGCCTTGATGGACCTTATTTCTGAATTATCATCGGCGGTAACCTGAAACTCCATCCACATACCGTCCTTAACAAGAGCATGAAGCCTTTTGGTCGCTCCTGCAACATAAAGATACCTCTGATTGATAGCAATATTGCTGGCACTGCTTCTGCCAAGAACATCCAGATATGTCCGCTCTTCTATCTTCCCTGTCACAGGATCAATAACTGCAAGCTCATTTCCAACCATAAACCAAAGCTTATCTTTATAATAAACAGGCTCGCAAACCCCAAGGCCCTTCGAAGCCAAATCAAAAGCAAATCGAATTACTCCATCTTGCCTGTTTACCGCCATAAGGTAATTATTTCCGCTAAGTACGTAAAGATTATCCTCAAAAAGGTAAATTTCAGACACACCCTCACCTTTCTTTACAGGAAGGTTAACCTGCCAGAGCATCCTCATATCTGCCTGACGCAAAAGAGCCCTGTCTACCAGAAAAACATTACTTTCCTGAACTTTTGCTTCTGTTGGAATTATAAAAGACAAAAAACCAGCTAAAAGAGTCCAGTAAACAAAAAACTTTTTAGAAAACATAATAAATACCTGACAAATTAACTTACTTTAATTACTTCAACTTAGCCTAACATGCTCACAAAGATCAGTATCATACCTCTCTTCAAACTCACGAATTTCGTTTATTCTCTCGATATCCTCATTGATGCGGTTGGTAAGCTTAAAAATATAGGGCTTACCTTCCAGCCTGTTGCGCAGATCTTCAATCATAGGCTCCCAGCTGCCGCCGTAAAGCTGTTTCTTAAGAACTATCAGCATCTTGTGCTCATCACTTAGCTTTTCGACGAAACGCTGAACCTCTACAAGCTTTGAATTTTGTGCATCGTTTTCAGCCATTTTCACCGTCAATAACCTAATTAAGAGATAATAATCTCAATACCCCTGTTATGCAACCAAATTCACCAAATATCTGGTCCATTTTGCTGAAAAGGCAACAAATTCAGTTACCGTCAAAAAAACGAACTGCCTCATATAAAAAATGTTTAGACACACACCATAAATTACTAACATTACACTGTAAAATGCATATCAACTTGTTGCTATACCCTTCAATTTCCCCATTTTCACAATCAAGGCCGCCTTTTCACGGTCATAACCCCCTTCTTTTTGGGCCTCTATATATGCCTGCCCAAAATGAACTTCACTTGCTCTGCGGTACATTTCACTGGCCTGGTCTGTGTCCAGACCCTCAAAAGTAATCACTTCATAAGCCAGAACCATAACATTATTCTCGGCCACACGGGCAAATCCGCCGTCTATAAGGTAATACTCATCAGGACCCTCTGCCTTGTCCTTAACTTCCATAACACCCAAACCAAGCTTACAAAGAAGCGGTGCATGGTTTCTAAGTATGCCAATATGACCGTCATGACTGGGCAAAACAAGAGAACTGCACCTGCAATCCTGTATCCTGCCCATCGGTGTTAACAAAATAACCCTGAATTTTCCAGTAGTATATCCAACCATAAAAAAACCTGACTGAGAAAGCAGGCTCCCTGAATATTAAAATTATTCTGCCGCCCCCGCCCCTGCCTTCGAGACGCTCTCCTCAACTGAGCCAACATACATAAAAGCACTTTCCGGCAAATTATCCCATTTTCCTTCACATATCTGTTTACAACTCTCTACAGTCTGTTGCGCAGGAACATACTTGCCGTCAAGACCGGTAAACTGCTTTGTTACAGTAAACGGCTGAGAGAAAAATCTTTCCAGACGTCTGGCACGTGACACCGCAAGCTGGTCGTCTCTGCTGAGCTCATCAACACCAAGAATTGCTATTATATCCTGAAGATCATGATAACGCTGAAGATACTCAAGAACCTGCTGGGAAACATCATAATGCTCCTGACCGACAATATTGGGGTCAAGAATACGAGAACTGCTTGCCAATGGGTCTATCGCAGGATAAATACCCTTCTCAGTAATCTTACGCGAAAGAACAACCGAACTGTCAAGATGACTGAAGGTCGTAGCAGGCGCAGGGTCCGTCAAATCATCCGCAGGAACGTAAATCGCCTGCACAGAAGTAATTGCTCCGCTCTTTGTCGATGCAATCCTCTCCTGGAGCTGACCCATCTCTGAGGCAAGCGTAGGCTGGTACCCCACAGCCGACGGCATTCTACCAAGCAAAGCGGAAACTTCTGCACCTGCCTGAGAAAACCTGAAAATATTATCAATAAATAACAAAGTCTCACTTCCTGTGGTCTCACAAAGATACTCTGACATTGTTAATGCACTAAGAGCTACCCTCAGCCGGGCACCTGGTGGCTCGTTCATCTGACCAAAAACAAGCACGGTATTATCAAGAACACTGCTGCCGGTTTCTCCAACCTGCGTCTTCTGCATCTCAAGCCAAAGATCATTACCCTCTCTGGTACGCTCCCCGACACCTGCAAAAACTGAATAACCTCCATGCTGAGTCGCAATCCTCGCTATCAGCTCCTGTATCAATACCGTCTTGCCAACTCCCGCACCGCCAAAAAGCCCTGTCTTGCCCCCTTTAACAAAAGGGCACAAAAGATCTACAACTTTTATGCCTGTTTCAAACATTTCGGAATATTCCGAAAGCTCAACAAATTTTGGCGGGTCAGCATGAATGGGACATTTTTTTTCCGCTGTAACCGGACCCCGGCCATCAACAGGCTCCCCCAGCAGATTAAAAACTCTGCCAAGTGTCTCCTTGCCAACAGGAATAGAAAGTGCCTCACCTGTATCGGTTACCTCGACACCCCTTCTTAAACCAAGGGTACTGCCAAGCGCAATAGCCCTTATACGTCCGCCGCCCAAATGTTGCTGAACCTCACCTACTACCACATGAGTCTGGCCTTCATATTCACAAACTGCCCGAAGAGCGTTGTATATCGAAGGAAGTGAATCTCCCATAAACTCCGCCTCAAAAGTACTGCCCAGCACCTGTGTTATTCTACCTGTATTCATTATACAGTCACCTGTTCAATTAAATTTAAAAAAATTAACTATATCCCCTGTCCTTTTCCTACATCGATACCGCCTATTATATCCATCATTTCAATCGTTATCTGACCTTGCCTTGCACGGTTATATTCCTTCGTCAGCTCCTCTATCATCTCATGAGCATTATCCGTAGCACTTCTCATAGCAACTACTCTGCCAAGATGTTCACTCAATGTTGACTCAAGAAAACAGCCCTGAATAGCCGTAGTAATCATCATTCGAGCTATAGTCCCGAATATTTCCTCTGCACAGGGAGAAAGCATAAAGTCCTCATAATTAAGCTCCCACGGCCAGATAACTGTTGCCCTTGTCGTAAGATCGTCGATAAGGTCAATAATTGGCAAAATAGTCAACGTCTGTGCACGCTGTGACGCAGCTGAATAAAAACGATTATAAACAATACCAAGCCGTCCTATTTTACCCTCAAGATAATCTTTAATAAAACCATCTGCAATTTCTCTGCATCGGGAAGCAGACGGCACTTCTGAAATATCCGAATAATCCTCCTCAACTTCCAGTCCTCGTATTTCAAGATGATTAAGAACTTTTCTTCCTTTTGCATAAAGCTTAATATTGCGATTGAAACGTTTGGACATACGCAGATGAACATCAAGCAGACGAAATACATTGCTGTTATAGCCCCCGCAAAGTCCCCTGTCACTGCCAAGAACAATCAGAGCCTGATCCCTGGATTCACTTCCCTGCATAAGTGGATGTTTAACAGTATGCTCTGCGGTAACTATAAGATAGGCAAGCTGAGCAAGAGCGTCATAAAAATCAATACCTTCCTCCCACTGCCTGTAATACTGTCGATAACGAACCGCGCTTATCGTCTCCATGGTATGAGTAACCTTGCTTATATTCGCTGCTGCCTTGCGCCTGTCCTGTATCTGCCTTACATTGGCCATTATCAAACACCAAACGAAAACTTATAAACCATTTTGTATGCCTCTATTGCTTCTAAAAGATCCTCTGCCAGCTTGTCATCATAACAGTTCTTTTCATTAATCTGCTCAATATAATCCGGAGCCTCAAGCTTTATCCATTCCAGAAGTTCATCTATAAAATGAGTCACGTTTTTAACATCAATATCATCAAGTTTACCAGATGAACCCGCAAGAATACTGATAACCTGTTCTCCTACGGTCATCGGGGAAAACTGTCTCTGCTTGAGAACTTCCACCATCCGGTTACCGCGGTCAAGCTGTTTCTGAGCCGCCGGGTCAAGCTCAGTGCCAAGCCTGGCAAAATCCTGAAGCTCTCGATAAGCTGCCAGGTCAAGACGAAGCTTTGGAGCAACCTGCTTCATCGCCTCTGGCTGAGCATCTCCGCCAACCCTGCTGACACTTATTCCGACATCAACCGCAGGACGAATACCTGCCAAAAAAAGCTCTCTTTGAAGATATATCTGACCATCGGTTATTGAAATTATATTCGTGGGAATATACGCAGAAACCTGACCCTCAAGCGTTTCTATTATCGGAAGAGCTGTTATAGAACCGCCCCCCTTCTCTGAAGAAAGCTTGGAACTCCTCTCAAGTAATCTGCTGTGAAGATAAAAAATATCACCTGGATAAGCCTCTCGCCCGGGAGGCCTGCGAAGCAAAAGACTTACCTCTCTATATGAAACCGCGTGCTTACTAAGGTCATCATAAACTATAAGCACATCCTTGTTTTTTTCATACATAAAATACTCTGCAATCGCCGTCGCTGAATAAGGTGCAATATACTGAAGTGCCGCACTGTCTGCTGCTGTGGCAGAGACAACAACACAATGATCCATCGCTTCATGGCTTTTCAGCATTGACACAACTTCAGCCACCGTAGATTCCTTCTGTCCAATCGCAACGTAAATGCATATAACCCCGGTGTCCTTTTGATTGATAATCGTATCAAGGGCAAGAGCCGTCTTACCGGTTTTACGGTCACCAATAATTAGCTGCCTTTGACCTCGACCGATTGGGATCATTGAATCGACACACTTTATGCCTGTCTGAAGCGGCTCCTTAACAGGCTCTCTGTCCGCTATGCCGGGAGCAGGATATTCTACTAGCCTTCGATTCTCAGATTCTATATCACCCAGGCCGTCAATAGGAATACAAAGACCATCTATAACCCTGCCAAGAACTGACTCACCAACTGGAACCGTCAAAACCTTGCCTGTTGACTTGACAGTAGAAGATTCCTTTATATCAAGATAATCTCCGTAAATAAGTGCACCTACCGCCTCTTCCTCAAGATTGAATACCTCTCCCAAAACTCCGTTTTCAAACTCCAGCATTTCCCCTGCCATCGCACTTTCAAGACCATATATCTTGGCTATTCCGTCACCTACATCAAGAACTATGCCGACACGGGAATTGTCAACCTCACTTTTATAACGATCTATTTCCTGACGGATAAGACCACTTATTTCATTTATATCAAATTTCATATTTTCAAATCTTTTAACGCAAAAATGCTATACTTTTTCCGTAATATTTTTAACGGCCTTTTGAAGCGACCGCTTGATGGAATTATCAACAACCTCTTCACCGCGCCTTAAAACTATGCCGCCTATTATCCGTGGGTCAACTTTCAAAGTAAGCTTGACTTCACTTTCAAGAGACTGCTCCAAATGCCTGATTAAATCTGACTTCTTTTCGTCATCCATAGGCCTGGCAACCGTTGCTTCAATCAAAACCCTGCCCTTATGAAAATCAACAAGAGTCTCGTACCTGCTCGTAATTCCGGTTAAAAGACCCATTCTGTCACGCCTGGCTAAAACTATAAGAAAATTCAAAGTTAGCTCAGAAACTTTACCGCCAAAAACCCTGCGAACTATCTCTGCTTTTTCATGGCCTTTAATGGTGCGAGAATTCATTATAGCTGAAAAATCAGGCTCCATCTTAAGAAGCTCTGCAACATTGCCCATGTCGCCAAGAACAGAGTCCACCTGACCCATCTGCTCGGCAAGTTCAAAAAGAACCTCGCAGTAAACCTCTCTAAATACATGTGTGCCTCGTTCTGCCATGGGATCAAATCCAGTTTAATATATCAAATAAATGGTCCTGAATTATAATTAAACAAGCAGTTATTCATTCTCTGTCACTTCTCACCAAGCTTATTAATAGCTTCATTTATCATTTTCTGCTCATCATCAGCAGTTATCGTCCTGCCAAGGATCTCTTCACCAAGCCTAACAACCATACGACCAGCCTCTACCTGAAGTTCAGCCCTGGCCTGCTCCTGGGCTCGCTCAATTTCTGACTGTGCTCGGATGCGCATGTTCTCAAGTTCTTTTTGGGTGTCTTTGGTAAGCTGCTCTGCATCTCGCTTAGCCTGGTTCATTCGGCTATCAATAATCTTTTGACCTTCCTGGTCTGCATTGGCTAACTTTTTGCGATAATCAGTCAAAACATCCTCTGCCTTTTTGCGTATATCCTCTGCATCCTTTACCTCTTTTTCTATATGCTCTTCCCTGCTTTGAAGACCCATAAGAATCGGCTTCCACGCAAATTTCATAAGAACCAGCAAAAGAATCACAAACCATACAATCGTCCATACCGAATCGGCAAGAGTTCCGCTGAAAACTCCGCCCCCGCCTTCATCGTGTTCATTTTCTGCTATTGCCTCTGGGAGCCGACCCTCGGTCATACTTTCTGTAACAACATCCGGCAAAGCCTTTTCTTCACTCTGGGCATACAAAAAAACCGGACTGATAAAACAAAAAAGATAGATCAACAAGGCAATTTGGCTTTTAATTCCACTCATTACCTTCTCCGTCTTAGCCTGTATAAACCGCCAGCAAACAAATAATCAAAGAAAATAACGTAGCACCTTCGATCATCGCTGCACCTATGATCATTACCGTAAATATCCTGCCGCCCGCCTCAGGCTGACGCGATATAGCCTCTACCGCGCCGCTTGCAACCTTGCCTATGCCAAGACCTGCTCCAATAATTATCAAACCTGCGCCGATAACGCCGCCAAGTACGCTGAATCCCTTGTCACTTATAGAAACAGCTGCCTCAGCAAGTATTCCTGCTAATTCCCACATCGAAAAACCTCCATAAAAGTTTCATTTCTTTACCAGGTTAAATTCTAAAAAAATCCTTAACTTACAAATCAATTACCAAAAAACTTAAAAACTAATGTTCAGGCTCTACAGAAAAACCGATAAATATAGCCGTTAAAAACGTGAAAATATATGCCTGAAGACACGCCACAAAAACCTCCATCAGACTCATTATTACCGCAAAAATTATCGAACCGCCTGCCACAAAATAATTCTTGAAAACAAAAATAAAACCCATAACCGTGCTTAAGAGAATATGACCCGCCAGAATATTCGCAAAAAGACGAACCGCAAGGGCAAAAGGCTTAACAACAGAACTTATCAGCTCTATTACAAAAAGCAAAGGTTTTAATACCAGCGGAACCGGAGGGGTGAAATTTCTAATATAATTAACAAGACCCTGCGTACGAATACCTGAAACATGTATCATTATAAAGGCAAGAAAAGCAAGAGCTCCCGTAACATATATATTAGCTGTAGGAGCACCCTCAAGATGATTGGGAGAAGGATTGCCCAAAAGATAAGTTATCAGATAATAAAACTTGGCAACTGGTATCATCCCAACAAGATTCAATGTTACAATGAAAAAGAAGATGGTCCATAAAAAACCGACATACTGGTCAGTTCGGTCATGAAGAAAAGGCCTGGCAATTTCCTCACGAATAAACACGCATATCGCCTCAATAAAATTACCAAAACCAGTCGGAATCAGCTTCTTACGGTAAACTGCTAAAGGCAGAAATAGCATTAAAAGTAATGCCGTGACTGTTATTATCAGCATATGATTGCTGAAAACTATTTTGTAACCGCCTGCGCTGAATACAAACATCTCATGAGCCGCTATCTCTGATATTGGGTCAACTGCTGATAAAATGTTAAAATTACTCAACAAAATTCAAACTTCCTTCTGGAAACTCCACCTGTTTTATCTTGCCAAGAGAAGAGAACGTCTCTATTAAAAGAACAATAAAGTAAAAACAAAATAACATACAAAGGAAAGCAACTACGGGTATATCAAAAAAACAAAGGACTATCGCGGCACCCCCGCTTATGATAAATACCCTAAAAAGCATACTCATAACCACTGCGCCCGCAAGACCCCAGCAATCTTTAACAAAACGCATAATCAAAAGACTAAAACCGCAAGTCACTGCGTTAATCATAAATGCAAATATAAATACCTCAAAATATCCAAACATTATTTCTGCATATCCTCTGTCGACTTGATAAGCCAGTATATCATCACAATAAAACCAACAAAAAATCCCGCGACCATAAACCACGGCCCCCCCTCACCAAAATGCTTATCGGCAAGATGTCCCAAAAAAGCAAAAAAACCAATTATCAGACAAAACTCGATACCTATACTCATAAAACGCAGTATATACGGCTCTTTCTCAAACTTATCACTGCCGGTTTTCTTTGTCATGTAAAATCTTTTTCCTTGCCGGCAAAATCACGATTTACAGGCTTTTCACAGCCTGATCCAGTATCAGATCCTTTACCTTTCTGCTCGGAAGATTTAATGAACCGTAAGCAATTGCTGCCGATTCCCTAAGGTCACTGTCAATCGTCTGAGAACTTACCATTTCATAAAGACTGTTAACCTGTTCTTCTGTAAGCAGATTACCGTTATGTTTTGCGGATATCGCAAGAGATTTAAGTCCGCTAAGACGAACTTCCTTTGTATTATCATCATCCATACCCATCAAAGCAACACCTCGCTGAGCATCCGGACTGGCAAGCCTGGCCAGAACCGCTCCTGACATTGTTTTGACAAAATCTCGTTCGTCACGACTACCCGAAACTAAACTGTCAAGTGCCATCCTTAAATCAACAACTTTATTTTTGGTTATCGCAAGCTCCAGCATAATATTCAAAGACCTGCGGGCGTAAATATCAATCGCATCCTGCCCAAGATCACTCAAGCCATCCCTGCTGACAGCACTTGAAAGGTTTTCAACTATAAGCTTACTGCCCACAAACTGTTCATTAGGCAAAGCACCGCCAATTGCTATCGCTGCACTGTAACGAACGGACCTGTCCTTATAATCAAGAGCTTTTACAAGAGGCTGTTCAGTACCGAGCCTGTAAAGCAGACTCTTTTCACCTGCATTGGCACTCAAGGCCTCAACAACCATAAGAGCAACATAATCATTTTCGTCATTCAACGCCCTTTCAAGAGCCTGATGAAGATATTCCGCACCAGCTGTAACAGCATAGGTCATCGCATCAGCATGACCGCTGATAAAATAGTCAGGCTGTTCCAAACCCGCAGACTCTGCCTTAAAAAAAGATGCAATCCAAAGACCTATAGCCTTACCGGCACTGCTGTCTGCCCGAAGAGCCCACTCACAGCACCGCATCGCCATTAGTTCATTAAAAACAGCAAGATCAACCTGCTCACGAACCAACCTTTTTTCATCTGAATCCCAGAACCATATATTGGCAAAATCATAACCAACCATAGGAGCCAGACTTTCATTATGATAGTAATAACGCTCCGCTAACTGGTAAAAAAGCTCAGAAGCCGGCAAATCCAGAGCATCGCGACTGATACTCTTAATAGCACTTTCAGCAGTTGCCGAAAGCTCAGCCGAATCACTATTTTCAACAATATACTTAAGATAAGCAAGAGACTGAGGATAACCTGTCTGACCCATTGCCTTTATAAGAATGCTTTCAATACCTACATCTTCCATCTCCAAAGAAGCAGCTAAAGGACGAATTGCATGTCGCCCAATTTTCGGAATTGCATTGGCTATATTGGCATATTCACGCTTCCTGCCCTCACCAAGCAAAGCCTCAACAATAAAAGGGATAGAATACTCTCCTGCGTTAGCCAATCTCTCTTCTGCAGCAATCCTGCCCCGAATAGTACTGCTTAATCTTGATATCTGCTCTCGAATGATAGACGGGTCGGTCCTGCGAATATACCTGCCCTCTTCAATTAAATCGATAAGGGCACCGCTAACCTCACCAAGCTGCTCACTCGTCGAATTCATACGAAGTAAAAGCTCATAACCTCGAGGATTTTCCTCAACAAACCCAAGAAGCTTTAACGGATCAGGATCACTGTTAAGAATATTTTCTGCATACCCACGGGCCATTTCAATACGACCGATCATTGAATAATGAAGAAAATCTTCCCAGTTGCTTTCAAGATCTCCTTGAACTTCATCCTGAGCAACACAAATTCCTGAAAATAATAATGCTGACAACATCAAAAAAACAAACTTTTGTGAAAACATTGAGTACTCTCCACAGAAAACTTATATAAATAATATGATTTCAAAGACCATAAAGGCCTCATTAAGCTAAAAATATAATCAAACTGCTCCGAAATTCAGAAAATATCATTATAGTGGCATTAAAACCACTGTCAATAAAAACAATAAGCTTTAATTGTAAAAAAATAAGGGTAATCTCAAAGCCTTATCGATACAAGCCTTTTGAATATATATAGTTAGCAACTTCAGAACTAACAAGCCCCTCAACACTTTCCTTATTTTTGATTTTATCCCGGATTACAGTACTGCTAACCTCAATTTCAGGAGTATCCAGCATATCAGATCTTAACTTATCCGACCGCACTTTGCCAAGACTCATTTCGAGTTTGCCAAAGTCTATATCACCAACACCCCCCCGCTTCATTATACAAATATGAGATTTGTCTATTAATTCTTCAATGCGGTACCATTTATCAAGGTCATCCACCTGGTCGGCACCTATCAGCCAGTAAAGTTGACTGTTTTTTCCAAACTTGCTTAAAAAATAGTTAATAGTATCAATAGTAAAACTGGGTTCTTCACGAAAAAGTTCACAGTCGCTTACCTTAAAATCTTCAAGCTCAGAAACAGCAAGCTTCAGCATCTCCAATCGATCTGTGCCGCTGGCAAACGGAACCTGATTTTTATGAGGTGATCGGCGGGCAGGTATTAAAAAAACATCCTCAGCCTGAAGTTGTTGTTTAGCACTATGGCTAACTCTTACATGGCCATTATGAACAGGGTCAAAACTGCCGCCAAATAATATTATTCTCATAAACTTTCATCCCGCAAAAGTAACAAACCGCTGTTGGATTTACCGAAATTTTAACAAAAATAAAGTTTTTTTACCATTTTTTTGTTTTTTTTATTTTAAGCTAAAACGCTCTTATTTCACTCCTCGAATCCATGCAGTTTAACATGTTGAAACAATAAAAACAAATAAGTTTTTCCTTAAACCGCAAACTCCTGAAACCTTATTATATAAGCGTTATAGACAGTTTTGAGACATTTAAATATTTCCTGGCTTTAACGACTTAACTAAGTTTTGTATAACAAAAAAACTAAAGATTGTTAAAACAATTTATTATAAAAACCTTACTCAAAAAGTACTTATAAGCAAACAACTTTAAATTTTTTTGAAAGAATTACATTTTTTTTGTCGATAAATAGGTATAATTAAGTAAGTTAAGTTAGTTCTGTGAAAAGTTTAGAGAAAAAAAATTATTGTTTATTGCCTAAAGGAGGTGATTCACCAATGGCAAAAAGAAAGAAAGCCGCTAAAAGAAAAACAGCAAAAAGAAAGACAGCAAAGAAGAAAACTGCAAAGCGCAAAACTAAAAAGAAAAAAGCAACTAAGAAGAAAA
>CAZAYB010000012.1:1938-13185 GCA_964489215.1 uncultured Pirellulales bacterium | reverse complement strand
AGCGCAAAACTAAAAAGAAAAAAGCAACTAAGAAGAAAACTGCAAAGCGCAAAACCAAAAAGAAAAAAACAACTAAGAAGAAAACTGCAAAGCGCAAAACCAAAAAGAAAAAAGCAACTAAGAAGAAAACTGCAAAGCGCAAAACTAAAAAGAAAAAAGCAACTAAGAAGAAAACTGCAAAGCGCAAAACCAAAAAGAAAAAAACAACTAAGAAGAAAACTGCAAAGCGCAAAACCAAAAAGAAAAAAGCAACTAAGAAGAAAACTGCAAAGCGCAAAACTAAAAAGAAAAAAGCAACTAAGAAGAAAACTGCAAAGCGCAAAACTAAAAAGAAAAAAGCAACTAAGAAGAAAACTGCAAAGCGTAAAACCAAAAAGAAAAAAGCAACTAAGAAGAAAACTGCAAAGCGCAAAACCAAACGCAGAACTAAGAGGAAATAACACCTCGAAACTTCAAGAAAATGGAAGGTTCTATTCGCCACGGCAGGACCTTCCATTTTTTTTTGCTTACTGAAAAAACTTCTAAAATTCGCAATCAAGCCTTTTTTGATGGAATAACAGACAATAATGTTACTCTTACTTTACCATACCAGAATAAAACACTAGACTTACCGAACAGATAATCTTATGGATCTAATAGATTCTTATTATCTTTTTTGTGCCGTTTTCGCCTCACATCAAACCAAGACCATAAACCGCTTTACCAGACCGCAAAAATTGCTATAATACGAAAATCAGCACTATTGAACATATTATGCCAATCAGCCGGAGTTAATATGCCAGGCCATAGAGCAAAGTTCACTGCCCAGGAGCTAAAAGAAGTTCTAAGCCATTACGATATAGGCCAGGTAAATTCCGCAAAACATCTGGAAATAGGAAACAGGCTCGCTCCAAAATGTGTCATAGAAACTAACACTGGCAGATACTTCCTGAAAAGACGCCAGAAAGGAAAAGACGATATACTCCATGTCGCTTTTGCTCACGAAATTGAATTGTTCCTGGAAAACCGCAAATTTGACGTACCTGGCCTGATTCCGGAAAAAAAAGGAAAGACAGCACTGAAGCTTTCCAAAAGAATATACGAAATGTTCAACTTTATCGATGGAATAAGATACGACAGCACCCTTTCTGCTGCAAAAGACGCCGGCAAAAAGCTCGCACTATTACACATAGACCTCGAAGAATACAAAACAGAATATGAAACAAAAAGGCTGACTTTCCACAATTCCTCTGGAGTAAGAAGGCATTTAAAAACCATTGCATCGCAAAAATTTCGATCAGCCCGAACAACCGGAATCAGACAATGCGCCGCTGACCTTATGACAATCTACAACCAGGCAAGCGTAACTGTAAACGAACTGGGCTTCGACAATTGGCAAAAACAGATAATACACAGTGACTGGCACCCCGGAAACATGCTTTTCAATGGACACAAAGTCGCCGCTGTACTGGACTTTGAAGCTGTAAAACAAGCGCCGAGAATATGCGACGTCGGAAACGGAGCACTGCAGTTTTCAATAATAGGAGGACAAAACAACCCAAATCAATGGCCCGAAAAACTCGACAAAAAAAGACTAAACACCTTCCTCAACGGATACAGATCCAGACTCGATATCGATGAAGATAAGTTAAAAGCCTTGCCATGGCTAATGATTGAAACTATGATAGCAGAATCCGTCTTGCCAATTGCAACAACTGGCTTTTTCGGACATTTCTCAGGAGTAGACTTCCTCAAAATGATTCTCAGAAAATGCCGGTGGATATACAAAAACAAAAACCACCTTATAGAAGAATTCTTACTTAGCTAAACCTCTTCCAGGATATTGCTAAATCGAATCATTCTTCTTTTTTATCTTTCTTTCCAAAAAGCCAGCCAAAGAAACCTCTTTTTTCTTAACATGCTTCTCTTTGTCCACGTCCTCATCATCTTCATCTTCATTTCCAGATGATTTTTCCTCAACTTTCCGCTTTTTCCCTTGCCCCCTCTGCCCCTTATCGAGTCTTTCCTCACCATCTTCCATATCTTCTTAGTTATCTCAGAATTTACGGGCCAGTCGAGAGACATAGCTTGTTGAAAAATTCTCTGTCCATGTCGTTGTAGACTGGCTTGGCAATACCGCAAGAGTCGCCCCGAATCATTATCTTCAAATCACAGAAGAACACTACGAACAAGCGGCGCAAAAGAGGGTGCAGAATCGGGTGCTTATTATGACAGAAAATCACTGCAAACCTTTAAAAGGGCAAAACAAGGGTAATGATATAAGTCTTTATACTGACAAGAATAAACACCTGTTTACAGAGGTTTGCGAAAGTAGACAAAAAAACCCGCCGAATACGCCTGTAGGGATTCGAACCCCAAACCTTCGGTTCCGTAGACCGACGCTCTATCCAATTGAGCTACAGGCGCTTTACACTGGCCCATTGTATTTGAATCGCTTTTGCTTGTCAACAGCTTTGTTTTTGAAAGATTATCGCAGTTTTTAGGGTATTTCAAAGCCGATTCTGTCCGCTGTCTTATCATCTTTAGCGGTCAAAACAACGGTTTTTGGTCTGGAGAATAGAGTGCAGCAGTGGAAATTTATTTTGGTATGAACTGAATCCTGATAATGTTATCATAGCAATCAACAATTCCACCGAGAGGACCTTCTCTTAATAATTTTCCGCCTTCTACAGCATCGATTTTGAAACGCTTTGGATTGTATTTTAGTCCGAGCTTGTAATTGAGGTTTTCAGGGATTTTGAAGACATAATCAGGTTTTGAAATTTTTATTGTCATTAAATTATCCTTATAAACAGCAGAGTCAACTCTTGCGGCAGTGCTTGTGAGAGTTGGGAGGGCGGGGCTTTTTTTCTTTCGGCTGACCTTTATTTGATATTCACCTGTTTTTTGAGGCAGGAAAACATTTCGGCCGTCATGATAAGCCCATGGTTTGCCGTTTAGCCTGACTGTATCGAAATCCTGCTTAAATATAACTCTCGGTGCAAAAAGGTATGCACTGACATTCAAAACTTTTGCTATACATTTATCCGGTCTGATATCTTTAATAATGAGCTGTTTTTGACATCCCCATCCCGGTCGGACTATGTCTTTAATATACCCATAACGCTGAAGTTTTATTTTTTTTCGGGGTTCTGCAATACAGCGAACAAGATCATAATCGACAGGCGGTTTTGGCATTGAACCAGGTTCAGCTTCTATAAGCCATTCGTTGTATTTCTGTATGTAATTATCCCAGCGGTCTGAATCCTCACATACAGTCTGTGCACCCCGAACGCTCCACCAGCCTGATTCACATGCAAAGTAGGGGCCTTTTTGGGGGTTTTTGACTTTTACGAGGATTGAGCTTCGGTGATTAAAGGGGTTTGTGAACTCCGTTTCCTTATGGCTGTTATTCCATGTTACAACGCGCGGACCACCAACCGGCATTGATCTATCGAATTTATCCCGAAGGGTGATCATGCATTGGATTGGTCTGTCGGGGTGTGTGCTCTTTGAACTGCAAAAACTTATTGTTTCCTTATCCCACTTAATTTTTTCAATCGATGAGGTGTTGTTTAACATAATTGTCAATGTCGGCATGATTTTATCAATATCGACCAGTGTAATAATCTTCGGTATTTTTTTTGTATGCCCCTGAATCGGGACCTTGTTTCTGTCAAAAGTAATCTTTTCATAATCTTTAATATCCAAACTGTTTTTAACCGCCAAACCGGTGCGATTACTTTTTTCAACGTTCAGGAATAGAGAAGGTTCATCGGCGGCAAGCCTCCAGGTTCTGGTTTCCTCTACGAAGCTGCCGTTATACTCGATTTCAGTTTTTTCTTTGAGTACGCTCAGATTTCCCCCCATTTGGGTAATATCTGTGTCGATAGGCATTTTGACCAGTGAAATATAATCAAAGTCCACCTGTTCGCTTCCCGGCGGTATCGAAAGTTCGATCTTGTGCCTCCGCGACCCTCCATCGTGAACAAGTACTACAGGAAGCTGCAAGGTCTGCCAGTTTTTATCGAGCATAAGCTCACCTATTTTTCCGTAAAGGCCGTATTCCCTGTACCAGTTATTTTTTGTCATTACCCATGCATTTTCGTCAAGTGCATCCTGCATTGAAACATCTGTGTCTGAGAATCTGTGATTGTTCAAAGTGATATCCAGCCGTTGACGTTTTTTCTGGCTTTTAGCGCGAATGCAGAGCAGGTATGAGCCGGCTCTTGCGTCGAACCAGAAGTCAATTGCTGTGGGCAAAGTCATCCTTTCCGATTGCAGACCTGCGGGCATTTCCTCCTCGTGGTCTTTTTTCATAAGATCGAGGGCTTTGCGGAGTTGAACTTTTTTCTTGTCTGAGGTCGGCTTGAATGTTTTAAGATCTGTACTGCGGTCATCCGGTACTCCTGCTGATGTCATTACGTTCATCCGGTTGTCAGCTTTAGTAATTCGGCAATCAAGGAAGCTGTGTCTCGTCCCGCCGATAAGCTTGAAGTCAATGTTGTGTGGCAAATTGTCAGAGACATAAAAAGGAATTTGCCGATTGCCTTTACCGTCCATCTCAATCGTTCCGAGATAATTCGAGCAATACCATATTTCTACCCGTTTAGGCAGTTCGGCATCGTATTTTACCTGCAGGTTATACAAACCCGGTTCGAGACTTACAGACCAGGTATTAATGCTCTTAAAAACAGCATCAAGCTTATGTTTAGTAATAATCTTTTCGGTTTTGTCAACTTCCAGCCTGAACAGATCATTAATTAATGTAAGTTTGGAAGCGTTTATATCGAACTGGCCGAGATTTTCGGTATCCCATACGAGGTCGATGTGATCTGCCATTACATAATGATTCACTGCTATAATTCCGTTGTGCTGTCGAATGGTATGAGCTGGGTAGTATTCTCTCTGGAGATATTCAGCGAAACGTCTTTGCCATCTTTTCAATGCCTTTTCACCGGTTCCGTCGACAAATTTTGGAACATGCTGACGCGGATAATTCCAGAATTGCAGTCCGTTTCTTCCGGTTGTCGCAAGCGGATATGCTAAAGCCGATCTGCATGGATCCATAGATAAAGCATAAACGTTTTTTCTCATAATCTCTGGCAGATTTGTTGAAGGTTCCCCCAGCCAGCTAAGTGCCGAGGCAATCGGCTGCCTGTTTTCGCGTATTGCATAAGCGTTAGCGCGGAAAAAATCCGAGCACTCCTTTGCAATCCAGTCGGTCATGCTGATACCGCCGAACTTGTTATTTGAATAAGGCCTGGAATCGGCCTGGAAATTGCGAAAAACCCAGTTGTATTCATTTTTGAATGCACGGTTCAGGGGAAACGGATCAATTCCCATAAAATCATCGAGGCCGTTTCTAAACGGTGCACCTGCGCACATCAGCACTTTTCCGTAGTTTGGTCCGTGATAGCCCATATGCAGAATGTTTTCATAATGTCCTCTTCCGGTGCCAGCAAGATTGAAGCACTCCGAAACAAAGCAGCCGGGGAAGTACTCCCAAATTTTGTTTGTAACCTTGATAACATTTTCTTTTCCGTAGAGGGTGCCCTGGGTTATTACATGATGACGCTCTTCGCTGTCAAAGCCGTCTGTCGAGTGAGCCCATGTTTTATTTGTTCTGTCGAATAATTTTCCGAAAACGTTTTCAGCTCCCTCGTTAAGGTATTCATCGAGATAATCAGAGCCCGACCCTGCTCTTATCAAATTCCTTTTCAGGCTGGAATGCTGATCTACCAAAAAACCGTTTTCATGGGCAAAAGCTACTGCTTGACTGAAATCACCTTCACGCAGAAACCTCTCGGAGTAATAAGGATACAATTGTAAATAATTGCTTCCCCACTTGGCAGGTTCTTCAATTATGCGTTTGTCCCAGTATTCTCTTGTTAGTTTCCGGTTTTTCGGTCTCTGATAAGAACTGCTCGCGTGCCATCCCCACATTAAATTATATGACTGTCCTGGATGGTGGTAATCATAAACGTCCCAGACTTTAGGTTTTTTGCGTTTTTCTATGGCGATTTTATTGATTTTTAAAATTTCTTCCTCGCCTGGCCACATGAAAAAAGGGAATCTTCTGATGCTTATGATATGTACGCCAGGTTGGGTAATATTAAAATCGTAGCTGTAAGGGGGCGAAGTTTCCTTTCCCGTATCAGTGAAATACGCTGTTTGAATACCTATGGCATCAAAATCCACGCTTACAACAAAATCCCTTCGGACTTGTCCGTTTTGTATGTCCAGCTTAATGGTGTAAAACCCAGGTTCGAGATTTTTATACCATCTGAATTCGCCTGGTCCGCGATGAGGGGTTTTGTACAATTCAATGCGCCCAGGGCCTTTTTCTTTCCTGCAGGGATATATATTGTCATTTATTGTTAATGGATCTGATTGTACTTCAAGACAGAGTGAGATTAAAACAGCGAATAAAATCAAATGTAGATACGAACGCATACAATCTAAACCTTTCAATATTCCGAGTAATATAGCAACTTTCATTTGTCATATCACAGTTTTTACAACCGCAAATATGTATTTTTATACAGTAGCTATTCGCAATTTTTCGGATTTTTTTGATGCTTGAATTTCGAATTTCCAATGGCAGCATTTTTACCGTTGAGTTTTTCAGGCCGATAGACAAATTAATGCCTTCTGAAAATGATCTCAATATTTTATCCAATAACTTTTTATCAGTGATATTATATATTATGGGGTCCATCTGACCAATATTTTAACCCCAATTTTGATAAGTTTTTCAAATGCGAAAGCCATTTAGCTATTCCTTTTGAAAGTAGATAGTAGAAAGTAGACCGAGTAGAGCGGTAAGCCACAACTGGAAATCAAAAATTCATTTACAGCCATTGTTTCCTTTTCTACTTTCACCTTTCTCCTGCTCTACTCTCTATTTTTGCCTTTGGCAAAAATCGGGGAGACAAGATTTGAACTTGCGACCTCTGCGTCCCGAACGCAGCGCTCTGGCCAAACTGAGCTACTCCCCGTAACTTCAAAAATCTTAATATAACACCTATAACCACACTTTGCAACTATAATAAATTTACAGGATCTACATCCACAACCACCGTAACAGAAGGCCTCAAAGCGGGCCCTCGCCGCAAATAACCAAGAAAACGCATCATTACCCTAACATCCGGTGCCATAACGAAAATCTGCATTCGGTGCTGACGGGCAATTCTGCTGATCGTAGCAGGCATTGGGCCGCGAATCTTCAAATCAAGCCCGGACTGCTCGATTACAGCTTCGATAAAAGCACTCATATTACCGCTGGCTTTCTCAAGCTTCTCATAACATTCGTCTCGCAAATGAATTATCGACATCTTCCAATATGGCGGCAATCTGCACTCACGCCGAAGCTCAAGCTCCGAACCCACAAATCCCTCATAATCATGACCTAATGCATAACCTATCGAAGCCTGTTCACCCAACAGGCTCTGAACAATTACAACACCTTTCTTTTCAGACCTCCCCGCCCTGCCGGCAACCTGGCTCAAAAGCTGAAAAGTACGCTCATTGGAACGAAAATCAGGAAGCATCAAAGCCGTATCAGCACTTATAACACCAACAAGAGTTACATTCGGAAAATGAAGACCCTTAGCAAGCATCTGAGTTCCTGCCAATATATCAATCCTGCCCTCCGCAAAATCATCAAGAAGCTTATAATAATCGCCCCCGTTCATAGAGTCCGAATCAACCCTGGCAATCTTAGCTCCCTTAAATGCCTCACAAAGCTCCTCTTCCAGACGCTGACTGCCAAGACCGATCATAGTCATCTTAGCCCCGCACAATATGCAATTTTCCCGAACAAGTGTCTGAGAAAGACAATAATGACATATCGCATAACCTTTTTGCATATGAGAACCAGTAACCGTCTCAGAACTGCCGGAAAGCTTTCTCCTGTGAAAAGTAACAGTAGCATCACAATTCCTGCAATGAAGAGTATGCTTACATTTCGGACAAAAAACAAAACTGCTGTAACCTCGCCGATTCAAAAGCATTATCGCCTGGTTGCCGGCCGCAAGCGTTTTAACCGTCTCTTTCTTAAGTCTCTCACTAAGCAGACTGGGACCGCTTTTATTATATACACCCTTCATATCAACAAGTTCCATGCTCGGCATAGGAAGATTCATAACCCGCTTTTTCAGCTCGATAAGATCATAATGTTCACGAACCCGGCAATTATAATAAGTCTCAAGGCTGGGAGTAGCAGAACCAAGTACACAATGCCCCCCGCAAAGCTGAGCACGTTTAACAGCAACATCTCTGCCCTGATAACGCGGAACCGAATCCTGCTTATAACTGGGCTCATGCTCCTCATCAACAATAATAAGACCCAGATTCCCAAGCGGGGCAAATACCGCAGAACGAGCACCGATAACCACATCTGCCTGACCGGACCTTATCTTCTGCCATTGCCCGTTACGCTGACCTGCCGTCAAACCCGAATGCATAACTGCAAGACGATCAAACCTGACTGAAAAACGCTCAACCGTCTGAGCTGTCAAAGCTATCTCAGGCAAAAGCACTATCGCACCTTTACCGCATTTGACTGCACGCTCTATCGCCCGGATATAAACCTCCGTCTTACCAGAATCCGTAACACCATGAAGACAGGTAACACCAAAAGCACCACTATCCAAAGAACTGATTATCTTATCGATCGCGTTTCTCTGATCAGAGTTTAAAACAACATCCTTTTCTTTCATCCGCAGCTTCTCTGGTATCGCAGGCAAGGATTTATAAACTTCAACACCTTTCATCCGTATCAGCTCTTTCCTGACCAAAGTCTTAAGAACTGACTCCCCGCAATGTGCCTCACCCAATAGCTCACTCTTTTCTACACCCCCCTGGGCACAATAAGCTCCCCTTTGTCTTAACACACCGGCAACTGCTCGCTGCTGAGAACTCGTAAGCTCCGAATCATCAACCTCATGACTCAGATATATCATATATTTCGTACTTACCCCGACAGACTTTTTAACCGCAGCAGGAACCATCGCACCAAGAACCTGACCAAGCGGACAATAATAATAACCGCTTATCCATCGGCCAAGCTCCATAAGCTCACCGCTCAAAAGAACTTCTTCATCAACTACCCTGATTATCTTCTTTAACCGGTACCCACGCTCTTTAGCGCTGTTTTCATCAACAGGAGCATCATTAACTACAAACCCAACTGCCTTGCGGTTACCCCTGCCGAATGGTACCTCAACACGCTGACCAACCTTGACAGGCCAGAAACGATCCTCAACCGCATAACTGAAAACCGTATCAGCACCGCTGTCAAACGCAACTTCGATCACATGACCTGATTCGATATCACCGCTGTCCTCAAATAGTGTCCTCATAAAAACCTGAAATTCCCAATATATTATCTATCCCTTAACACACGCCATCGGCAAAACACGCGCAACCTTAACCGCAAGACCAGCCTGTTCCGCACTGTCCACAACATGATCAACATTCTTGTAAGCTCCTGGTGCTTCCTCAGCAACTCCCCTCAAAGAACGGGAACGTATCAAAACTCCCCCAGTTTTTAGCTCTTTGACAATCTCCCTCCCATTGAATTGCTTCGTCGCCCTTTTCCTGGACATATTTCGGCCTGCACCATGACAGGCTGAGCTAAAAGCTGTCTTTGCACTTCGGCTCCCCCCCGCCATTATATAAGACGCCGTGCCCATCGAACCGCCTATTAAAACAGGCTGACCTGCTCTCTTATACCTCAAAGGAAGCTCATAATGCCCAGGCCCAAAGGCCCTGGTCGCTCCCTTGCGATGAACATAATATTCCTTCTCTAAAGAACCAATACGGTGCCGCTCAACCTGACAGGTATTATGAGAAACATCATAAAGAACACTCAACTCCGCTTCTACCATTACCGCCGAAAAACTCCTCCTAACAAGCTCCGTAAGCACCTGCCTGTTCGCCATAGCACAGTTCATCCCGCAACGCATTGCACTTAGATAACTTTCACCAAGACAAGACTTTATCGGCGCACAGGCAAGCTCCTTCTCCGGTAGATCAATCCCGTAACGCCCTGCCCCCTTAACCATCTTCTTAAGATAATCAGTCCCGATCTGATGACCAAGACCCCGCGACCCGCAGTGAATACTCACCAGAACATCGCCTGCGCTGATTCCAAAAGCCTCTGCAGCACCAACATCATAGACCCGCTCAACCCTTTGAATCTCAAGATAATGATTACCTGAACCAAGCGTACCCATCTGCCTGAGCTGCCTGTCCTTGGCATGGTCACTGACATCTCCGCACCGAACACCTTTAACAACACCGCGCTTTTCTATAAAATCAAGGTCCTCTTGCAACCCGTAACCCCGATTAACTGCCCACTGCGCGCCGCCGCTCAATACATCATCAAGCTCGACCCTGCCAAGCTTCAACGAACCGGTACTGCCCACACCCGCCGGGATAAACTTAAAAAGCTGCTCTGAAAGATCAACTATCCTGCCCATCACCATATCAGCTTTCAAACCCGTCCTGCAAGTCCTTACTCCGCACGCAATATCAAAACCAACACCCCCGGCAGAAACTACGCCACCCTTTTCAGCATCAAAAGCTCCCACTCCTCCAATAGGAAAACCATAACCCCAATGAGCATCTGGCATAACATAGCTTGCACCCGCTATACCAGGCAAAGCCGCCACATTACTCGCCTGACGGGCAACCATATCATCCATCTGATCAATAAGGTTCGCTGAACCGAAAATAAACACATCAACCCTCATCGGGTCCGTCCGTTCCAGCTGCCATACATAATCTGACAACCTCTTTAAAATGCTTCTGTCCATAAACTATAATCCCATACTTCAAACATCAACAACACATTGAACAAAAAAGCTGCCGCCCTCTTTGCCCACACATAAACCAGTATAAGTAGCACCTTTAACCTCTACCGCAATATCATGCCTCTCAGGATCGATTCTTTCACCATACGCCCTGCCCTTTAAAACACCCTCATTTATCGTAACCTCGAACCTGCCGAAAATCATATTTTTGCAACTAACCTCATATATAACAGCATTTAACCAGTCTACAAACAAAATATTCTCATCGTCTTCAAAAGGACACTCAATGTCCATATACTCCTCGCAAACAACCTTTTCAACATCGCACATAACTGCCATTACCCCTAATGCCGCCTCGGCAAATGCTTCTTCAATACTCCCACCTACTCCCTTAACACCGATATCAGCCGCATGATCAAAATGTTCGTACATAAAAAACCTCAAATTA
>CAZAYB010000012.1:0-1838 GCA_964489215.1 uncultured Pirellulales bacterium | reverse complement strand
ACTAAAATAAAAGATTATGAAATAATAACCCTCAAAAAGTTACGGGGGCAAGTAACTTTAGCTTGAAAAATATGGCTGCTTCATTAGAAAATGTATCTGACGCTGAATTGCTGGAAATGTACTGCAATGGTACAGAATCAGCGTTCAGAGAGATTGTTAATCGCTACAAGGACCCGCTTTACTCTTTCCTCAGACGCTTTCTGAACCAAAGAGACCTCGTAGAAGACGTATTTCAGGAGACTTTTTTGCAACTTTATGCCAGCAGGGAAAAATTCGACACCTCAAGACCCTTAAAACCCTGGCTGTTCACAATCGCTGCAAATAAGGCCAAGGACACACTCAGAAAAATGCAGAGAACATCAAACGTAAAGCTCGGAACAATCGCTGATTCCGGAGATGTCTCAATTGACGACATAATTAATATACTTCAGTCTTACGAAGTTACCCCGGACCTGGAAGTCAGCCAGGACGAAAGAGCCGCTATGGTAAGACAGATTATAGAGGATATGCCGGAAAATCTCAGATCAATTTTAATTTTAGCATATTTTGAACAATTTTCTTACAAACAAATGGCGGACATACTCAGTATACCAATTGGTACAGTTAAAAGCAGACTGCATACTGCCGTAGGACATTTTGCTAAAAAATGGAAAAGTGCTAATCGGAGAGACAACGTATAATGAACACATTAAGTAACGCGGAAAAAGAGACTATTTTAAATTTTTATTTCCGCTGTGGAACTCAAGAGGAGATTAAAAAAGGACGCGACCTTATTGCAGCTGACTCACGTGCCGCTCAGCTTTACTCAAGCCTCGAAGAAACCCTGACACAGTTGGATAACGCCAAATACGAACCATGCCCCGACAATCTCGCTGAACTTACAATTGCAAGACTTAAACTTGCATCATCCTCGGGAAAAACATCCCTTTCAGAACTGCTCGAAATTGAAAAAAACAAATCAGATGATAACCTCATAAACCTTCCCCGACGCAAACAACAGCAGAGATTAAAGGAAAAGGGATTTTGGAGAAACATCGCCGAAGTTGCCGCCGTCGCTGCCGTCATACTCGTCTTGACTGGGTTTTCACTGCCGACACTGTCCTATATGAGAAACAAAGCTGGACAGATCGCATGCTCCGGAACTCTTGCAGGAATATTCAGCTCACTCGAATCATACACTGCAGACAATGACCAATGCCTCCCTGCCGTTAAACTCCAGGCAGGATCGCCGTGGTTCAAAGTAGGAGCAGAGGAAACAGAACAAAACATTTCAAACACAAGACACCTCTGGCTGTTAGTAAAAAAAGGATACGCACAACCGCAGGATTTTATATGCGAATCAAGAAAAACCGCAAGTCCTTTGAAAATGTCACAAGAGCAGATACAAAAATATTTCGACTTCCCCGAAAGAGAAAATGTCAGCTACAGCTTCACCTTCGTTTGTGACGAAATGGACAAAAGAATGACGAACCCAAAAAAAATCATCCTCGCGGACTTAAACCCCGTCTTCGAACAGATATTCGCACAAAATCACACGCCCGAAAAAATTAAAATACAGGTCACTGATGAAATGCTGAATTGGCTAAGCAGAAACCACAACCAGAAAGGCCAGAACCTGCTATTCAGAGACGGCCACGTCGACTTCCTAAAAACAAGAATACTCTACGGTGATGACATCTACACATTAAAAAACGCCACAATCTACAACGGGACAGAAGTGCCCCAGACCTCAGACGATACTTTCCTCGCACCATAAAACATAACAACTTGGAATCAAAGCGAAGATATCCCCCTGCGAATAGCATACTTCACCAGATCCGCTAAACTCTCAAGATTCA
>CAZAYB010000011.1:22177-28397 GCA_964489215.1 uncultured Pirellulales bacterium | reverse complement strand
TGTCAGGGTTATCTCAATGGAACCTGGCACCCACACAACTGTTATCTGTTCATCCTTTGCACCGTGTCTTTGGAGTGCGTCAAGTGCACCTGCCAGGAGCTTTGCTGTGATGAATTCATTGAATCTGCTGACAACTATGGCGTATTTTGCCTTGCCCGCCGATATCTGGCCAGTAATTTCCTTAACCATTATTATACTCCGAAATTATCTAACAGTAATAATCAGGTAATTTTAAAAAGCCTGCTAATGAAAAAATCAATATCAAAACGGTATATTTAATCATTAAGCTTATTTGGTATACCCACTTATATTAAAATCAATCGACACATTTTACAGCAAAAGACCTTTGAATGCGACAATTTTATTTGTGAGAAACCGAAAAATAGCTTAAACGGTATTTTTTTGGCAAAATAATTATCGACTAATTAGAGCTACATCTTTATAGGACCACAATTTTGTTTTTTTGTATGATTTGCATAAAGAGAGAGGCGGCAGGCAAGCCTTGTTTATGTAAAGTATTTATATAAAGCGACTTAATATACGGCAGAAGGTTTTTTAAAAGAGCCTCTTTTTCGTCCTAAGTCACATTTATTAAATGACGATACCAAAAATGGTTATAACAGAATAAGTCTGTAAACTCAAAATAATTTGGTTTGCATATTTTTATAAGGAAATTCTATGTTTGATGCAATGGACTTCAATTCCTGGGACAATGCCGAGCAGAAAGCTATTCAAGCTTACGAATTATACGAGATGGGCCAGATGGATCAGGCCCTTGAATTTCTCCGAGAAGCCATAGAGATCAATCCTGAAAACGGTGCATGGCACTTTAACGCAGGTCTTACTCTTGATGCAATGGGCAGATATGAGGAGGCGATAGAATCCTTTAAGCTTGCGTTGATTTATAACACAGAGGATCCTGAAATATTGAACTCTCTGGCCGTTGATTATACTCGTATAGGTCAATATGACCTTGCACTTGCCACCTTTGAAATTATTCAGGAGCTTGAGCCAACTTTTGAACCGTGCTACTGCAACCGAATTATTACTTATACCGAGATTGACCGTCATGACCTTGCAGAGGAGATGTTCTATCTTGCTCAGCAGATTAACCCAGATTGTCCGATTTGTTTCTATAATATAGGTAATTCTCTTTTCAGCAGGCGAGAATACAAAAAGGCTATCTGGTGCTGGCAAAAAACAGCTTTGCTTGAGCCTACCCATCCCCAGATAAATTACCGTATCGCTCAGGCATACTGGGCAAACGGGGAATCAGAATCAGCGAAGAAACATTTTTTGCAGGAGGTCCGTACAAATCCCGGTGATGTGGATGTACTTCTTGATTTTGGAATATTTCTTATCAAACAGGGTCAACATGAGGAGGGCATAGAAAAGTTTAAGCGTATTATTGAGCTTGATCCCGGTGCGGCAGCAGCCAGATTCTATCTTGGCGAGTCGTATCTTATGAAGGAAAAGCATCAGCAGGCATTGGAGGAATATAAAAGCGCCCTTAAAATTATGCCTTCAATGGCAGGGCCGAGGTTCAGACTTGCCCAGATAGAGAAATCAAAAGGAGATTTTGAGAACGCACTTAAACATCTTCGCACAGAAGCCGGGCTGTCGGTAGATGACCCTGATGTTCTTCTTTCTATGGGAACAATGCTGATGGAACTTGGTGACTATGACTATTCCACTGACTGCTTTTTGAGAATAGTGGACGAGGACCCTCTGAATACTGATGCGTTTTATAACTTGGGAGTGGCTTTGGTAATGCGTGAGGATTTTGAAGGAGCGATCCAGTTTCTTGAGCACGTATCAAAGCTTCGCGGGGGTGACGGCGCTATTCTTACCGAGGCAGCGGCTTTGGCGCTTGCATCCGGGCAGTTAGACCAGGCACAGGATCTGATTAAGCAGACAAAAGAAATCAAATATGAGAATAAGCAATTATCAATTCTCGACCTTCAGCTCAGGTTCAAGACAGCAATGCAAAATTGCAAAACCCGATTTAAGAATCTGCTGAAACTCGGCGGCCGAACAGCAGTAACGAAAAAAAGATTAAAAGACAAGAAGAAACTAAATAGCTGATGAAGCTTTTGAAGTATTTTGCATTTATTATCAGGCGTTTTTCAGCTCGATATTATCAACTTTTTCATTGATTTGCATAACTGCGTAACAACCGTTTCGGAATGGTCCTGGATTTACAAGAACAGTAGAACCAATTGTATCAGTACCCCTTGCATCGTGTATGTGTCCTGAGACAGCCAGTACAGGTTCATGCTCCATTACGAAATCCTCTATTGCGTGACTTCCCCTGTGGTCTGCCCCTCCAGCGAGGTCAAGTTTCGTACCGTAAGCGGGCTGATGTGTGAGAAGTACCCTTTTTTCTCTTGATTCTATTTTTTTTTCGACAGATTCGAGCAGTGCAACAAAGTCATGTTCGCCGGACTCAAACGGAGTAAGCTGAGCACATGGTAGAGAACCACCGACCCCAAAAAAAGCTATATCATTTAATCTTATACAGTTACAATGTAAATTAATCTTCTTTTCTGCAAGATAGTCATTGACCGAGGGTCCGTCACAATTGCCCGGAACAGCAAGAATTCTTTGGTTATATTTGCAAAAAAGCCTTAAAATTTCGCGAATGTCGTCTCTTCCTCCAAAATTTGTAATATCGCCAGCGAGCAATAGAAGGTCCATCTGCCTGAGTTCGGGTCCAATCGCGTCAAGATACTTCATTTCGCTGTGAATATCTGCCAATGCCATAATTTTCATAACATATCCTTAATATTAACCGATTATATTTTATTGTTAATATCTGTTTAGTCAAATAAGAAAAATGTGGAAAAAAAAACTTCATTAATTTATAATAAACGGTTCTTTAAGTACTTAATGAATAACAGGCCGATTTTCGGCATTTAACCAGATTGTTCGGAGTTTTTCATGATCGTCGTAATGAAACCAGGCTCAACAAAGGAACAGGTCAATCACGTAGTAGATCTTGTTCGGGATTTCGGGTTGACCGACCATGTTATATTCGGTACCGATAGAACGGTGGTAGCTTGCATAGGTGATAAACGAATGGTCGATCACAGTGCTATTGAAAACGCTCCCATGGTAGAAAAAATCGTACCGATCCTTTCACCATATAAGATGGCATCTCTTGAGGTGAAAAAGGAAAGGACGGTAATTACGATCGGCCCGGAAGGTTTTGGGGTCGGTGGTAAAAAAATAGCGGTAATTGCCGGTCCCTGCTCAGTTGAAAATCTGGATCAGATATTAGAAATATCTGAAAAGTTAAAAAAATCAGGTTGTGTTGGTTTACGAGGAGGAGCTTTTAAGCCCCGAACGAGTCCGTACAGTTTTCAGGGCCTTGGAGAAGAAGGATTAAAAATACTTTCTCAGGCACGAGAGAGGACAGGATTGGCAGTTGTGACCGAGGTAATTGGTCTTGAACATGTTGAAATGGTCGCAGAATACGCAGACGTCCTTCAGATAGGTGCTCGAAATATGCAGCACTACCCGCTTCTGGAAGCAGTTGGGAAGGTAAATAAGCCTGTACTGCTGAAAAGGGGTATGAGTGCACGACTGGATGAATTTCTCCTGGCAGCGGAATATATAATAAACGCAGGGAATAAAAACGTACTTCTTTGCGAAAGAGGTATACGTACTTTTGAAGATTACTCCAGAAACACACTTGCCATAGGTGCTGTACCTGCTTTGAATGAGCGGACTCACCTTCCTGTAGTGATTGATCCTTCTCATGCTGCCGGACATGCTTATATGGTTCCAGCGCTTACCAAGGCGGCAGTAGCAGCGGGTGCAGATGCGTTATTGATCGAGTGTCATCCGGACCCTGAACATGCGGCATCGGACGGGGCACAATCATTGAGGCCTCAGACACTGAAAGAATTGATGAAGAGTCTTAAAAGAATCGCTCAGGCTGTTGACCGGGATATCTAAAGCCAACCAAAACAGTTTACTTGTATCTTCGGTTTCTGATTTTTACATCAAGATACTTTGTTCCGTAACGAGATGCAGTATAGTGCGTGTTATAAAAGAGATCAAGGCGATGGCCCTTTATGTCTTTTCCTCTGTCCAGGACCTTTACCGGTCTGCCATTGTTGTAGCCGGGTATAATCATTTCAGTTCCAAAGCCGTAATATTTATCCGCTGCTACAAATCTGTCACCCCATCTTATCCGGTGATTGCAGGCAGTTTTGCCGTCAGAAAACCTTCCGCAGCATTTAGGACAAGGACAATAAGCGGTAACTCTCATACGTATTGTAGTCCATTGGGGATCATAGTCTGTGTTTTTTGTGGTCTGCTCTATATTTTCAAGCTTTATCAGGGCGGCATCCTTGAGCATAGTGGTTATAGCTTGTCGATGATTTCCAACAGATTTATCAATATGTCCAATATTCTGGTGGTTTTGGGCTTTAAATGGCTCTGTCATCCATAGGGGTACAATACGGACATCAAAGTACCATAGGGAGAGTATGATGTTAATGGCAATGAGGGTCCATATAATAACAGATGTTGGCATGGCCAAAATGGCCGCTAAATTTTTCGCAATTTTTTTCACGCCGCTTCCCGATTTCAGTTCTTTACTGTGTTGACACTTAAAGAGAGTGTAAACATGTCAGATTTTTCTTTTCTGATAGTAAATTCCCGTTAACAGAACCATTAAAACGTAAGCATCGTGCTTTGCGAAATAAAACCCCCTTCCCTGGAAGTAAAGAGAGATGTTATCACACAGGCTAATCAGTGTCAAGCAGTATTCGAAAAAATATAAGAACATACCGGACCTTTTTTAGCTTTATGGTTATACTAAAAAGGCCGGTCAATAATTTAACCGGCCTTTGTAATACAGGTTAACCTATACTACCGAAGTAGTTTACAGCCTTTTTCTTCTTCTAATGAGAAGTGCTCCTGCCGTGATCAAAAGCATCGAAGCCGGCTCAGGAACTATCATAATGGTAGCATCCGGGCTTTTTTCGTAATCAACGCTCAGGAAATTACCATCAGTGAGCTGGACGTTAATACTACCGCTAAGGTCATCAAGAGTACCTTGTTCGATACTTGACGGACCTCCAGCATAGATAATAACGGTCCCGGCACATGAAACATCCATAATACCCTGGATGTCACCGCCGTAAACATGGACTGTACTGTCCATATTAGCGTAGAGGTTCGCAATTGAACCGCCGTACATTTCCACTACACTTGTGTCATAGGTTTTCAGATCGGTGATTTCTGCGTCCTCGATTTCGAGAAAACTGTCGTCGAGCACATAAGCAGAATCAGCCGAAGCACCAGTTACCAGTTTAAGTGAAGTTCCGCCGGAAACATATAAACTTCCGTTGGCATCAGCAGCCAGCTCGTTGCCTGAAGATCCGTCATCAAACATCAACGAACCAAAACTGCAACTTGCCATCAGCCCAATAGCCAATGCGATCATCACCCAACCTGGCAGAGGCAACAACTTCTTTGAAAAACTCATCATATCTACCTCCGCAAATACAAAATTAAAAATAATACAGTCTAACTTTAAGGTAGAACCACACAGGTTACCTTTAGACCTGGACGAAAGCTACGCGCATAACGTCCTTATGGTCCTCTCTCCTGCTGAGTTTTTCCATCCCCGAAAAAACGATCCCCACTGCGGCCGGCACGCCCGACTGGCAATGGTTCTGCACAGCCAAAAAAGACTGCGACTTTATGATGTTCAATTAATAACTGCGAAAACTGTACACTGACGTATAATCCAAGGTGCTTATGCTACGTTACGTTACGACACTACATTTATACACAAAAATGCTACAATTTGTGTGAGTTCTCCGTCCACCCCAGTTTACTTAATATTAACCGGGAACATGAAAAATGTCAAGTATTTTATTTAAAATTTGAAAATTTCCCTCAAAAAACCTTAAAATCAGGTTAAAATAAGGGCAATTAACTTGAAAATATGAGGGTTATTAAAATGTTTAAAACCGTTGGCTTTGCTGTTCTAATCGTTTTTTTGTCAATTTCACCTTCGAAGGAATTAACACCCGGCAAGAATTTCGGCAACATAATAGTCGATGAGGCCTTAAATGTTTGGCCAGACCTTAGCTTTAGCTGCAATGTATCTCAATGGCCTCCAATAATAGGTAAAAATATCCGGGTTAAAATAGGGACGGTAAAACCAAATCCGGAAATAAACCCTGAAAAGGTCACTGAA
>CAZAYB010000011.1:0-22167 GCA_964489215.1 uncultured Pirellulales bacterium | reverse complement strand
CAGCAAAGGAGATTTTATACCAAACGCGGCAAAAGTAATCCCTCCAAGCAGGCCCTGTATGAGACCGCATAAACCGTTTCCGATAAGAATGGCACCGGACATCTCCTTGAATTTCTGAATCAGTTTTTAAAAGCATCTGAGAATCGCACAATCATATTGCTGAATATTCGCAGAGGAGAAACATTTTCAATAATAGCTGATGTTTTCATAAATGGCGAAAATCTGGCCAGGAAACTGCTTGAGCAAGACTTTGCCCTTAAAACTGAAGATATTGAGGCTTTGCCTGGAAATGGACTCCTTATTAATCCTGATAATAATACTGAAAAGCTAAATGATAAGCCTGGTAATTCGAGCCAGAAGGTTTCAGAGACTTTTGTAGGTTCCAAAAACAGCAAAGTCTTTCATAGGAGGACATGCAGGTATGCAGCGACTATTTCCAGTGACAATCTTGTGACTTATAAGGACAAAGAAAGCGCTCAATCCAAGGGCAAAAGGCCCTGCAAGAGCTGTCTGCCTTGATTTTGTTCTTAAAGCTGCCATTTATGCTCATGTTTAATGAGCTTGTTTTGAACAATCATCCCGACGATGGTCGGTACGAGCAAAGCAAGGGGCAAAAACCAGCGATAACCGAACATCCAGTCATGAATGTATGTTGTTGGAGGCTGATTCATGTGGGATTCATAACTGTTAAGCAGTGCCAGGATACTGATTATTGTTATCGCACCTCCGCTTAAGCTTGTAAAAAGCATAACGGCAATTTTAAAGACGATAAACGACATCATTCCCCCTGCCACGATACCAATAACGGCCCCTGCCCATATAAACTCAACCGGCAGTCCAGCTGCATACCACATCCCTGCAGTTATGGTTCCCCCTGCTGCGGCACCCAGGAAACAGACACTCCACTTCATCAGAGGTACCGAAATAAACGCAAACAATGCCAGTGATACAATTGCAGTCCAAACCGGACTAAGTACGAGAAACTCTGCGAGCGATAACCCTGCGAACAGCCCCATAAGTCCAAAGCATATAATTACCAGCATTTTGAATATTCGCCAGCCGTATAACAGCCAAATCAGTCCGAATGCCAAAGCCATGACAGCCTGGAAAGGTGACAGACCTTTTATCTGCTCCCATGCCATGGTAACTGGCGCAAAATTTAAAGCATCTTTTATTGGCTCGCCCGTCTGTTCTGCCTGAGCCAATAATGTATAAATACCCATTTGATTTCCTAATTAAACAATAAGCTTTATTCAGAATAGAGATAATAAACTGACATTGTTAGTACAGTTATTATCGACCCTTTAGCTGAGATTTCCTTAAAATTGCTATATTTCACCAATAAATATCGATAAAAACGGCTTTTCTTAGTAAAAACATATAAATATACTCATAAAGATTGGGCTTTAAATAGTTTAAGAAAGGTTCAACGGAACTTAAGTAAATGGTAAGAATGCACGGAAGAGTGATCAAAGTCCAAAGCAAGTTAAATGAGGGGACAAAGTTCAAGCTTTTGTTACCTTTAGCAAAGTCAGCTGTAACTTCTTAAAGAGAAGAAGTTTATGACATTTACGACATTTAGGGAATAACAGCTTTTGATTTTTTAATGCGGATGAGAGGATTCGAACCTCCACGGGGTTTAAGCCCCACTGGCACCTGAAGCCAGCGCGTCTGCCAGTTCCGCCACATCCGCATAAGCATAACAATAACAATTGTTGCAGCATTAATTGAGAATATATAACATCAGATCAATGTTTCGTCAAGCTATTTCTGGCTGTGTTTGCCATTCCCTTTCAAAGGCGCAAAAGGCTCGAGGATATTACGGAAAGGTCTGGCAAGGGTGTTAATTACCTGTGTTGTGGGTTTATCTGCCTTAAACCTCATTTTGCGACGCATGATATGCGGTATTGCAAAAGCAGCGGCATTTATGAGGAAAAGAATATGATACTTGTTCAGATCGACCCCGCCGCTTGTAAAAGTATAATCCCCGAGCAGAAACAGCAGAAAACCTGCCATAACGGGTCCGACAGCCATTGCCAACTGAGTAAAGAAAAAGGCGATATTAATGTCGTTTTGCCTTGTCTCGGGAACGGCATGAAAGAGGTACCTGGTCCGAGCAATGCCGTTTCCAGAGTTAAAGAGGCTGTACAGGGTGAACAAGATGAAAATTAGTACCCTTCCGAAGGGATTATTATCTACGAGCACCCACATTGCGAGGGTTACGATCATCCCGACATGGCTTATGCTGAATACAGACCTGTTCCCAAACCTGTCAGCAAGCTTTCCCCAGAACAGCAGTGAAATAATAGCACCGAGGTTAATCATTGCAAATGCGGCCAGTACGAAATTGTCCCCAAATCCAAGGACTTTCATGTATTTTATCTGAAAAGGTAAAGGAGCCCAGGCAGCCATGCAGTAAATACAGACATAGAGCATAACGTCCCGGAGGCTCTTTAGCTTCCAGGCGTCAGCAACCCTTCTGAAAGCCCCTCTATTAGAGTCTGCTTTTGGCTGTACGGGCTTTTCACTCATAGGCATAACAGTTACCGCACGGAAAAAGAGTGCAACAATTGAAAACCCAAATACAACTACGAACTTCCACCAGGGGGAGTCCTGTCCCATAAACCAAGCCACAACAAGCAGCGTAATCAAACTGAAACTCTGCCAGCAAGTACGAATTTTCGCAAACCATGAACCTACAATCTCTTTGGGTACAAGGTCCTGCAAAATAGGAAACCATCCTGTGGCACCAAAAGCAGTTGTCATGCTTCTAAATAAAGTTGCCACAAGAATTATATAAAGGCAATATCTGGGCTCGAGAAGATTCCACATCCTCAAAAGGGGCACGATTACGAAAAATACGGCGATAAGAGAGGCAAGCATGAACCATGGGACGATGACCTTTTTTTTGCCGACCTTTTCCATACGCGCCATTGTAAAGATTCCCATGAAGAAAGGGGCCGCAGCGGCAAAACTTAGCCATCCAAGCAAAACGTCACTTGCTCCGAGCTTCAGGGCGAGAAGATTCAGAACCGGCCCTCTTAGAAACCCTGCGCCTATAACGGCTCCTAAAGAAGACGCTATTGCCAGGTTTAGACTTCTTTTTCTCTGGCTTGGTGAGATAAAGTCATCTTCAATCTTTTTTTCGGAATTGTTATCGGACTTTGCATCTTTGCAGGTATGATCAACATTTGTCTGGGAGCTCGATGGTTGGTTTTGGTTGTTATTGTTGTTGGCTGCGTTCATGTTTCAAATATACCGTTTGAGTTGGGAAGGCAAACTCGATACCCTCATTCTCAAAACGCTTGATTAGAGCAAAGTTTACTTTTTCATTAACAGATTTATAAAGCCAGTAATCAGCAGGCTTTACCCAGTAGCTCATATAAATATTCAAGCTTGAATCGTTAAATTCATCGAAGTATACCCTTGGAGGATATAATGGATCAGTGTTTATTTCGGCAATTTTCGACAGCTCCTCCTTGATAATCCCCACGGCTTTGTGGGTTTTTTCAGACCCGCTGGAATAAGTTATGGTAATATCACTTTTTCTTCGAATAAATGGTCTTTTACCAAGGTTGTCTATTGTTGAATTTGCAATATTGCTGTTTGGAATGGTAACCAGATGGCCATAAAGTGTCCTTATCCTCGTACTTCGGAATCCTACTTCTTCGACAGGGCCTAAATGTCCATCTATCTCAACAAGCTCACCAACATTAAACGGCCGATCAGCAAAAATGGTAATTGAGCCGAATAAATTAGCGATTGTATCCTTTGCGGCCAGTGCAACAGCTAAGCCACCGAGCCCAGCACCTAAAAGAACACTTTTAATCTGATCAGCCCCGACAATAGCCTGTGCGATAAACAATACTGCAATAATAACTATTGTTATCCTGACAGACTTTCTAATAACCGGCACGAGCATATCGTCAAGCTCAGTTGATGTGGTCCTGACGAATTTTCCAAGATAATACTCTATGACATCTACGAGCTTGTAAAGTGCATAAGCCAGGGCAATTGCAGTGATAACCTCAACAGCTTTATCCCAGCCTGCGCCTATGCTGGTTTTAATGCCCTTTTCGTTGTCAAAATACAGGAAAACCTTACAGAATTTAAGGCCTGCGGCAAAAACAGCCACATACAGAGGCTTGCAGAGGGCCTCAATAATTACAGTCAAAACGCCCTGGGAACCTTTGTCTTTTTTCTTTTTTACATATTTTCTTACCGCATACTGAGCAATCCTGGCAATAACAAGAGTTGCTATAACTCCGAAAAACACTGCTGCAAATCTCCAGAGCTCATTGCCTCGAATCAGCTCATAACTGAAAACCTTTAAAACGTTCCAGTATTTGGCGGGTTCCCCGGCTGGGTCAGGGCTTTCGGGAGCCTGTTCGGCAGCCTGAGCGAGCAGCAGTGTAATTGATTGAAACATATTTATATCCTGTATAATTGACATAATTTAGCAAAGAGGCGATTTTACCCGGTTTTTTTTCAATTACCAGTAAAAGTCAGGAAAATAAGACGGTCTTTTGCTCTGGCGGGGCTTAGAGATAATCAGAACTGCTATAAATAATCACTTGACCGCTTATATATCTTTATAGATAATATTCAGTCAGCTTCAAAATTTATTTTGGCGGAGCAGCAATTTTTTAGGGATTCGGGAATTAATGAGCTTATTTGTAATAAATTTACCATGGCTTTCATGGGGTCCAAAGATTAAGCTGATAAATGGTCAGGTCTATTCCCGATCAAATTATTTCATCAGTGCGCTTATTCTGTTTGTGTATTTTAAGCAGGTACGTATTGATCCAAAGGAAGATTTGATAATAAAAAAGAAACGTTTTTTATGGTTTCTCACTCACACGACAAAAATTGAGTTTTCCCGTATCAGGAGTATTCGTTATGACTTCAGTGAGATTGCCACAAGCTGGAATGCTTTTTTCAACGTTGAAGACACTATGGAGTTTTTCAAAGTATACGTTGTTCTGCATGATGATAAATGGATAAAACTCTGGACCTTTCCTGGAGAAGGCAGCGCAGAAACCGGGCTTTGGGGCGTCTTGCAGGGAGACAGCATGGTCGATTATGAGGGAACTTCGGCTGAAGATTCAAGGTACTTTGTCGAGCTTTTGCAGCATTTTACGGGCAAGCCTCTTAAATAATTTGCAGAGTGCTTACATTTACAGAAATTATTGGAGAACTGAGAATGGAACCAGTGCAAAGGTATGATAAGAATCCGATACTGACCAAAAAAGATGTGCCTTATAAAGTTGAAACCGTTCATAACGCAGGTGTGGTTAAACACGACGGCAAATACATTATGCTTTTCAGGTCTCATAAAGATAATGGTCGATCTATCATAGGCCTTGCACAAAGTGATGACGGATACAATTTTGAGGTGTCTGACAAACCTTTTATGGAAGCAAGTACCGATGAAAGATTTTCAGTTTATGAAGAGGCGGGGGTAGAGGATGTAAGAATAAATGAAGTCGAGGGCAGGTACCTTTTAACATACAGTGCTTACTCCAGGCACGGAGTACGTATAGGTCTTGCCGAGACTATTGACTTTTCTTCTGTAAGAAGGCTTGGTTTTATTACTGAAGCGGATTATCGCAATGTGGTTATCTTTCCTGAAAAGATAAACGGCAGATATGTCAGGCTGGACAGGCCGCACAGCGAAATAAGTCCATGGTCAATATGGATAAGTTATTCTCACGACTTGCTTTACTGGGGGGATGCACAAATTATCATGAAGCCTATGGTATATCACTGGGACGAGATGAAGATCGGCCCTGGTGCACCTCCTATAAAAACAAAACAGGGATGGCTCAATATTTATCATGGTGTTTTTCCTACTATGGACGGAAGCGTGTACAGGCTTGGCGTATGCCTTCATGACCTGGATGACCCTGCTAAAATCATTGGTGTAAGTGACAGGTGGATACTTTCTCCTGAAGATCATTGGGAGCTTGTTGGTTATGTCCACAATGTTGTTTTTACCTGCGGAGCAGTTGCAGAAGATGACGGAAGTTTAAAGATCTACTGGGGCGGTGCAGATAATGTAATGTGTGTCGGGGTTGCGAAAATCAGCGAACTTGTCAAGCTCTGCCTTGAAAACAGCAGGCCTGCCATACCTTAGAGCGGCGGGGACAAAGGTTTTGTTAATTTGTCAGCTCAAGCTAAGTGTTGACATTACAATTATCCACCAGTGTCCCCCATAACGAATTGTAGTTTGTTCTTATTTTTTTAACGAACGGCAGAGAAATTCTGCTTACAGTTTTGGTTCTTTGGAATCCTGACGTTTTCAATAATGCGTCTTTTTGGTTTCCTTGGAGTTACAACAGCTCCGGGTACGTCCTTTCGGCATCCGATGAGCGTTCTTTCATCTTCTGTCTCAGCAAGACGAACGACCCTGCAGCATGTCTTATCTCCGTGCGGTCTGGTCATAAGCTCTATCTCATCCCCGATGGTGGGACTTGTACAGCTTGGTACATAAAAAGAAAGACCCGACCATGACTGGTCATTTAACCAACCTCTGTTAACTGATCTTTTTCCTTCTTTGCTCCAGGCAACAGACTTATAGTCACAGTGCTGTCTGGGCTCTCTTCTTCTGTTCCACTTCAGTTTACGCGATTTCATGGGTTGTTCTCCTAACTAATAAATGGAGTAATTCATTTCCACTTTATAAATCGGCGCAGCTGAGTTTACAGTTAACTATTGATTGGGGTGATTAGGCGGTTTTGATCTTAAAAAATAAAATCCATTCGATACAACCGATACCATCATTATGAGCATCGGTCCTATAAATAAAAATTGCTAAAAAACAGTATTAATAGCACTGATTCTATTTGACAACCCTGGTTGTAATTGCTATGTAGTTATCTGCAATTTTCACAACCTGCTGGTGAACCTTTCCGGCCTTAATGTAATTGCTTTCAACGGGGTATTCATCCTGATAAGCCTGGCCTGTATTTACAACATCTTTGTATTTATCGAAAAGTCCCTTTTCCCTGTGATACGGCAGCACTTCACAAAGTCTGCGTCCTATGAGTTCTTCACCGGGTATCGCTATCAGTTCTTTGGCTTTTGAGTTCAGATTTATGAACTCAAAGTCCACGACTTCCTCCTTCTGATTTCGTATCGAAGACAAGATAAAAAATGCGTCCAGACTTGCTTCCATTGCAGATCTGAGCATTTGTTCGTTCTTGATAATATGCCTTTCAGATGTTCTTTTATTTGATATGTCATTTATTGAAAGCAACGCAAGATCATCATTATTATGAGTGGCAATTTTTTTGCCGGTAATCGAAAATATCTTTTCTTTATCATCTTTCAGTTTATAAATAACCTCATGGTCCTGAAAGGATCGGTCCTGATTGAAAATCTTTTTCAACTTTTTAATAACTTCAGGGTCATCAAACAGATGTGCACCTAATGTTGTCAAAGGCCTGGCTTCTACTTGCTCTGGAGCCAGGTCGAAATAGTTGTAGAAGGATTTGTTCGCGGTTTTGATTTTCATATCAGCATCAATTGTAATAAGGGGCACGGCAACGGTATCGACAATACTTTGAGCATAATATTTAGCATCATTTAGTTCCTTTTGTGCTTCTTTGACACCAGTTATATCCACAAACGTCAAAACCACTCCTTCGATCTTTCCGGATTGGTCAAGGTAAGGCAGGATTCTTTTGACGAACCATCTGCCCCTGTTGTTCTTGACCTCTTTTTCCTTTGTGTGTCCGGTATCCCTAACCTCTTTTATATCATCCATCAAAGTTGTATTACCAACAATATTATGGGAAATATGTTCTATTGGCCTTCCTATGTCCTGTTCCAAGAGGTTGAAGGACTGCGCAATGGCAGGGGTAAACTTTCTTATATTAAGATTTATATCCAGAAAAACCGTACCGATTTTTGTACTGTTCAAAAGATTGTTCATGTCCTTGGTAATTTGCCCAAGTTCCTGAATCTTCTGCTCATATTCTGCGTTAACGGTATAAAGCTCTTCGTTTACAGAATGCAGTTCTTCGTTTGTACTTTGCAGTTCTTCGTTACTTGCCATCAATTCTTCGTTACTTGCCTGCAGTTCTTCATTGCTTGTTTCAAGCTCTTCCACAGTAGCCTGCAGGTTTTCCCTCGTGTATTGAAGTTCGGTCTCGAGGTCCTTAATTCTATTTTGCGATTCATTGTCCAGGTCAAATTTGCCAATGTTTTCGGTTTTTATTTGAGGGCTGAGAACTTTTTTGAAACTTACAAGCATATATCCCGAATCTGAAGATTTTTCGAGGACTGGTTCTACAGTCAGTTCGATAAATTTTTCCTGTCCCTGCTGTGAAACTCTTATGCTGTTATATGTAACTGATTGTTTGTCCTTATTGACTCTGCTTAAAGCGGTAGATAAAGCAATCCTGATATCTCCCTGCACCATTGAAAGAATATCAAACTTTGCCCTTCCTGGTCTGTGACTTATAAACTCAGAAGTATCTCCGAAAGTGTGGACAAGTTCATTATGATTATTTATTAAAACACCAGATGTTATAGCATTTTGTAAAAGCGCATCATAAACTTTTAAGAGGCTGTAGTCCTCGTTTCTGGAATTAAATGTTTTTGCGGTATGAAGGTTAACCGCATTTCCTTTTCCAGCCACTGTGAATCTTGTTGAAGGGGGCAGCTTTGTCTGATGTTGTTTCCTGAATATTTTCAAATGCTGATCAACCGTCTGATACTCCTTTTCCATATCACCCATAGATTCGCTTGAACCCAGCAGCAGATATCCTCCGAGAGTAAGGGCAAAATTGAACAGCGAAAAGACCTTTTTCTGAACACTTGGAATAAGATAGATAAGCAGATTTCTGCAACTTATGAAATTGAGCTTGGTAAAGGGCGGATCATTTGTAATATCATGGTCGGCAAAAACAATATACTTTCTTATGTCAGGATGAATCTGCCATTTTCCATCACCATGTGAGATGAAATACCTTTTTCTCCTTGCAGAGCTGACATTTTCCATGGGTTCTTCATCATAAATACCATTTGCGGCAAATTCGAGAGAGCCTACATGAACATCAGTGGCGAAAATTTTCAAACTTATCTTAACATCCTTTTCCCTTGCGACCTCATCAAAAATAATGGCAATTGAATAAACCTCTTCACCGGTAGCGCATCCGGGAACCCAGATTCTTACCTGCTCCTCCTTTCCGACAGAGTCTATAATTTTTTCGATAACATTATCTTTTAGAAACTGCCATACTTGAGGGTCCCTGAAAAATCTTGTTACTCCGATGAGAAGATCCTTGCATAAAGCTTCAAGCTCTTTTTCATCACGCTCAAGCCTGGCCACATAATCGTCAAGCTGTTTTAAGTGTAAAAGCAGCATTCTTCTTTCTATTCTTCTACTTATCGTTGCAGGTTTGTAAGCAGAAAAGTCTATATTTGAATGCTTTTTCAGCATAGAGAAAATAGCAGAAAACCCCTTTTCTTCTGTCATACCTCTGGAAGCCTTTACCTGAGCACCTACAATTTCTGAGAGCGGATGTTTAACATATTTTAAGATAGTTGCAGACATGTTTTCAGGAGGAATTTCAAAATCAGTAATTCCTGTTCTGATTGCGCTTGAAGGCATGCCGTCAAATTTTGCAGTATTTTTATCCTGTACAATCACCAGTCCGCCTGAATCGTGAATATCAAGAATACCCCTTGAGCCGTCACTTCCAGTTCCTGAAAGGATCACTGCAACGCTTCTGGAGCCCCTGTCCTTTGCCAGTGAACGAAAAAAAACATCTATCGGCAATGAAAGGCTCTGGGGGTCCTTATCTGTCAACTGCAATTTGCAATCGGAAATCTCCATCTCTTTTTTTGGCGGTATCAGATAAACTGCGTTCTTTTTAACCTGCATATCATTTTCCACACGGTGTATTGCCATGTCAGTATGCTTTCTCAACAGCTCGGGCATAAGGCTTTTGAAATCGGGAGAAAGGTGCTGGACAATAACAAAGGCAAGCCCTGTATCAGAAGGCATTTTATCAAAAAACTGTTCAATAGCCTCAAGCCCTCCCGCTGAGGCTCCCAAGGCGACAACGTATGAAGGTTCATCATCTGACAAGTCTTTCTCTGGCCGGGTTTTATCACTAAATTTACGGTTGACCTCAGGATCAGATTTGAGCTTTACATCTTCGTAATTTTCAGTCATAAAAACTCCCTTTCATTTAACTTCAGACAGACTATGCCGGTGATTCCCAAAAAAATGCAGGATGAAAGAATATATTACATTAAGCAATGACCTTAAGTCAAGCGGATGATTAAAAAAGGCAGGATTAGACAGCCAATTCTATACCTTTTTAGTCCCATAAAGAGGGCTTACAAAAAACAACTTTCTATGTAAATTCACAAAAATACTTATTTTTATTCTAAAAACTATTTAACGCTTTTTCCATGTTAAATTCTTCTTAAAAGCAAGCCAAAATCAGACGAATAATTTTTCATCTGAAAATTTGCCGGATGGAATATCATGAATAACCTGAATATATTAGTCGTTGAGGACAATCCTGATCACCAATTGCTTCTGGAAAGAGCACTTACGGAGAACAGGCCCCATGTGAATATACAAGTTGCAAAATCAGGCAATGACTTTTTTTCAAAACTTGATGATTACGAATATGACTGCATTATAATGGACCATAATTTGCCAGATTCAACCGCAGATGAGCTCCTTAAAAAAATTCACCAGGAAAACAGGAAAATGCCTGTTATTACAATCTCCAGCGAAACAGACCAGGATGTTGTAATATCCAATATGCGGAGCGGTTCTTTGGATTTTGTACCCAAATCAGATGCTTTAAGGCCTAATTATCTTTGGGAAAGAGTTGAGCACACCATATCCATGGCCAAAAACAACAACAAATCGAAATTCAAAACAGAAAGAAGAAGGAAAGAACTTGTTCGGCTTACAGAAATCGACCCTCTTACAGGACTATATAATCGCCGATATTTCGAAAGACAGCTAAGACGAAAGAATTATTCCCGTGACAGGAGACTGACGACGTCACTTATTTTCGCGGACATTGACCATTTTAAATTTATTAATGATACTTATGGTCATAACGCAGGTGATGAGGCTCTCAGGAAGGTAGGTCAGATAATAAGAAACTCTCTTGAGCCTGGTGAGGCGGCTTTGAGGTGGGGCGGGGAAGAGTTTTTGATAATCAAAACGTCATGTAAAATCCGTGACTGCTGGACATGGGCAGATGAGATTAAAGAAAAGATAGAGCGTAAGCAATTACAATACAAAGACATAAAATTTTCCGTCACGGTAAGTATAGGTATCGGAGAATTCAAGACATCTTCAATAAATTATGATGCAGTTGACGAAGTTGACGCCGCCATGTTCTTAGCGAAGAATCTCGGCAGGAACAAAATATGCACCACAGATATGAAAAAAATAGAAGATGTTCTGTCTGAAATTGAGAATCTCACCGGAAGCACGATTGACAAACGGAACAGATTTATCGAAAAGTGCAGTGAATTTCTGGGCCCGACACAAATGGAACATTTAACAGTTCACTGCGAGCAGGTTTCTCAGTTTTCAGTTAAGGTTGCTGAAAAAATGGGTATTAAGGGTGACCACCTCAAACAGATTGAAATTGCAGGCCTTTTACATGATCTTGGAAAATGCATAGTTCCAGAAGAAATTCTCTGTCAGATAGAAAAGCTTACACTTTCTCAATTCAGGATAATCAACGGTCATTCAAACTATGGCGCAGAGATAGCACTTCGTCTGGGTTGTTCCAATTTGGTTGCAGAAGCTATACGTTACCATCATATGCCCAACCGCTTTTATATAAGGAAAGCTTCGAGTCATATAGAGGCGAAAATTCTAAGTGTGGCCGATGCTTATTCAACAATGTTATCAGGCAGGGTATATCGTGCTGCCAGGCCAACATCGATGGTTCTTCAGGAACTTAGAAACAAAAGCGGGTTTCAATTTTCACCTGAGATAGTTCAGGCAGCGATAAAAGCAAGCAATTCATTGAAACATTCTTAAGCTGTATTCGATTTAAATTTGAAGTTCTGATTAAGCGTAACCAAATTTTTTCCGAAATAATATACAGCAACAGTTTTATCTTTATGAGAGGCTGTTGACAATCCGTTAAACCGATGATTCCGTAAATATACGCATACCATATTTGTTACTGGATTTTAACTGTCATGGAAGCTTATACCGGCTGGAATATCTGCGCCTTAAAGCTTCATAATTGAAAGGAAATATCAATGACTGCGACAAAAAACAATTTACCAAAGACAGATTCTGACAAGAAAAGAAAACGGTTCACAACTTTCAGCGTTGCTGAAAAAGATTACGGACTGCAGGTAGGCATAGAAGGATATATGATGCTGGACCACATATATAACGGCCCTGCGAATATTGCAGGTAAGATAGAAATAAATGGTCAGCAGGTGGACATTCTGGATATCACAAAAGAAGCTTATAACCTTAGCAAGCCTGTAAACGATGATGCGTGTATCGTTCTTTTTAAGAAAGGCAATAACGACACCAAAGACAGGAAATATGAGAAAGGCGAGATATACAGCAACATAGATGAAATGCTGGAAATGATTCGTTCAAAACTTTAGTGCACCAGTAAATAATAATTTTGGCGGTGAGGCAAATCTTTTCGATTCTGATCTTCGTCAGGAAAAAGCAGTCTTAGCTTTGATTAAGATGATACTTTCATGAAAAACTATCAGAACTTTCATTTATACCAGTGACAAGTGATGCTGTTTTTTCTATATTATCTAAAAGAATGAAAAGATTATCTTTAAGTTTTTCGAAAGATTGCACATCAGCCAGCATTTTATCAGGTTTTTTTACGTATGCTCCCTCATCCAGCTCGTGCGAGCAGTGTTTTATCATTTTTCTTACACTCTCAATTGAATAATCCAGATGGAACTGCATTGCCAGCACTTTCTGACCATACTGAAAAGCCTGATTCAAACAAGCCTTTGTCTTGCAAAGATTATCTGTACCACGGGGAATTTCAAATCTGTCGCCATGCCAGTGAAAAGCAGAAAACTGATCTTCCAGGCACGAAAGTAATGAATTTTTGCGCCCTCTCTCATTCAGCATAACAGGGAAAAATCCGATTTCTCGATGGTTGTTTCTTTTTACTTTCGCACCCAGCACATCCGCAATAAGCTGAGCTCCAAGACATATACCAATGACTACCTTGTCCATTTTTATCATATCTTTAATGAACTGTCTTTCCCTTAAGAGCCAGGGGTATGTGTCGTATTCATATATGTTCATTGGGCCGCCCATTATAATGAGCCAGTCGATATTGTCCGGGTCTGGAAAAGGGTCTCCCTCATAAACCCTGGTTCTGGTAAGTTTGTGCCCTTTGTACCTTGTCCATAGTGCTATGTTAGCACAATCCTCAAAAGGTACATGTTGAAAATAATTGATTTTAAGAGACATATCGACCATCCGTAACAAAAATGTTCGCTGAAAACAAAAAAAATACAAAACTGTAACCAAACAGCAGCAAAAACCTTAAATCAGTGCCTCAGGAATATATAACGTGCATCAGTAAATATGAGCAAAATACGTACCTTAAAGAAATTACTCAGTTATTAAAATAATGGTTCTTCCGAAAAATGAGCGGGTAAACTGCCATTTACCAGATGAACTAAAACAATTTGAAATAAGAAGACTTTTTTAACACTGAACAAAAGAAAGCTTTCCTTTAAGCTGTTTTTACTTGCAAAATCAACGTTTATGATATTATATTTATTGGAAAAGTTTATTTATTTGAAAGGATAGCTATGAAAAGAAGACTATTTGATATCGCGATTGGGTGCTTTTTGGTACTAATACTGGTAACTGTTCTTGGTGCTGATAACAGCAACGGCAACCTGCAAAGATACCAGATCAGCGGTAACGGGGTAAACCCGGTGCTGTTTGTAATTGACCAAAAAACAGGTGAGCTATGGAGATATGTCTATTACACCGATCCAAAGGACGCTGATGAACTGGAACTTATAAGATTGGAAAAATTAGGCACTCCCACCGAGCCTGAATACAAACTTATCAGCACCATGAAGGGCAATACCTACGAAATTGCGCCTTACGATTTTAAGTAAAAGCATCTATGCAGTTGAAGTTACTGATACAAAAAAGCCCTGAACCTGTAAAGCTCAGGGCTTTGTAAAATGGAGCCGAAGAGACTCGAACTCTCGACTTCTACACTGCCAGTGTAGCGCTCTCCCAGCTGAGCTACGGCCCCATAAAAATACGGTAAACCACTAAAGTGCGTTTATTGTAATCACGGTCCGATTCTAACAAAATCTTTATGAGTTGCAAGCTTTTTTGTCAGAGTTTTTGATTGTGCTCCTGAAGCCAATTTTTTATCCAGCTTCTGGCTTCTTCGGGGGTTTTTATAGTTTCGCAAAGTTGTGCAATATACATTTCGGAGGCTGCGTGACCGACCTGCGGCCCGGGTCCGACACCAAGCCTTATAAGCTCGTGTCCATCAATCAAGGGAGGGGGACGCAAATTTACTCCCTTTAGCTCACGAAGTCTTTCTCGAATTTTGCTTAGAGGCCCTACCGACCAGTTCCGAGCTTTCTGCATTGCACGCTGAAGCCTGTAAAGATCGTTAAAATAAGGACTTGCAGCAAGAATTTTCAGCTGAGCCAAAGGCATGTCACCTTCCAGAAGGACATCACGGTTATCAAGAAGAAACTTAACATGTTTCCTGACAGCGTTGCTTAATTTAAGATATGAACAGGATTGCAAAGCCTTGTCAGTTTCAGTTTTAGAATAAAGACAAGCATAGGCAAGGGCAAAATCTGTGCTTTTACCGACATTTTCCATCACTTTTTTTGCAAAAGCTGCATCTTCCTCAGTCAGATTTGGAAACATTGTACTGCCAAGTCCGCTTTCGAAAAGAAGTTTTAGACCAATGGATCTGGAAGGTTCAGCAAGTATTATCTCTATCTCCATTGCAATCCGCTCGGCACTGATGTGAGTAATTTCAGCTGCCTTCTTTCGAATTTCCTCATAGGTATTTTCTTCGATTTGAAAACTCAGCCTTGAAGCAAATCGCACAGCCCTTAACATCCTTAGATAGTCTTCACCAAAGCGGTCTTGAGGTTTACCTATAGTTCGAATTATGCCTTTTTTCAAGTCATCCCTGCCGTGAACATAATCGATAACATTTTTTTTAATTGGATCATAAAACATCCCGTTAATAGTAAAATCCCGTCTTTGAGCATCTTTTTCAGCATTGGTAAACTCTACATTGTCAGGCCTTCGATTGTCACTGTAAGAAGATTCGGTCCTAAAGGTCGCAACCTCAACCTGTGCTCTATCTAAAAGCACCATTACAACGCCGAATTTTGAACCTACCTTACGATGGCGTTTGAAAAGAGAGCAAACTTTTTCCGGCTCGGCATTTGTGGCTACATCATAATCTTTTGGTCTTTTGTTCAGCAGCATATCTCGCACACACCCGCCGGCAAAAAACGCCTCAAAGCCTGCCCTTTGGAGAGTCCTGACTATTTTTAAAGCTGCTTTTCTGCTACTCATGTATTTCCAGATCCATATTATTTTTCAAAATGGTTAGCCTCATTGTCCCCCAGTTTCTTACATCAATAACTTCAAGCTGACCGTAACTTTGCAGTAACTGGCTTTGAGCATGCGTTCTTACCACTACAATACCGTTTTGTGATAATTGTTCGCACAGCAGGAGCAGCAGCTTTCCGAGCCTGGAATTTTCCCGGCAATCCCTCGAAGCCATATATGGTGGATCAACGAAAACTATATCGCATCTATCGTCAGAAGGCCTAAGCCCCGCACCAGTTTTAAAAGCGTTTGCCCTTATGGTCCTGCTTTTATCAAGAAAACCAGCCTTTGTTATATTACGGTCAAGTATGGATATAACTTTCGGGTCTTTCTCGACAAAATTTACATTAACCGCCCCCCTGCTGAGCGCCTCGAGCCCCATCGATCCGGTTCCGCAGAAAATATCTGCAACATTTGCACCGTCAGGCAGATTGTATGCGTTTTTTAGAACATTAAAAAGCGACTCCTTGATCCTGTCGGTAATAGGCCTTGTTCCTTCTCCTTTTGGGGGCAGGAGCTTCATGCCTTTTTTTGAGCCGGCAATTATTCTCATAAAATCGTATCTTTCCTGTAAAATCCGGTCAGTAGTAATTTAAATATTCTTCAGCACGGCTGGCAGCTTCACGGAAATAATCACTTGAAAGCGTTACCGTTTGCCACTTACTGCTGCGAATACGCATATTACTCCTGTAATCATTTAAACCTATAATATAAAAGATATACCGCTGACCGTCAAATTCATAGCAATTTATGCCATCGGTTTCGACATCAATTTTTTCAAGCTTGAAAGCAAAGGCAAAAACAGCAGTAAAACAGATAAGCGGATTTGCCGAGCCGAAAACAGTCTGCCAATTTGAAAGACCGTTAACATCATCAGCGGTTACCCAGCAGTCGAGAGTTGAAGTTAAAACACTGCTTCCTCGAAATTTTCTGCCCTTTACTTCAACAAGTAAACAGTTCCGGCTTGAGTTATAAATAAAAAAATCAAAGGTTTTAAGTTTCCCCCTGGAAAATGCGGCCCTTTTTGACTGGTCAACAGCCTGGTAATTTATACGATTTTCCCGCATAAAACTTTCAAAAGCAGACTCGTAGTCATTAGCTTTGACAACCTGCTTTTTTGGCAGCTTTTTCATTTTCCGGTTTTTAGCTGATTAATAAATGAATCATATTCAACTTCACTTTGGTTACCCGTTTTCATATCTTTTATGGTGAGTTTGGCATTTTGCAACAGTTCCTGACCTACGATGACAGCATGTGAGGCATTTGCCGAATCCGCTGCCTTTAGCTGTTTTCCAAGCGAAACTGCCTTATAACTGAAATCCGCACTCAATCCTGAAAATCTTAGAGCTGCACATATCTCTACAGCCTTTTTCTGAAGGTCAGAATCAGCAAAGACAACGAAATAATCGAGTTTTTTTGTGGCAATATTATCAGTACTTAAAAGCCCTTTCTCCTCGAGCAATATTCCCAACACCGCATCTCCCATTCCCATACCTGTAGCTGAAACAGCCGGGCCTCCGAAATCCTTCAAAAGATTATCGTAGCGTCCTCCACCGCAAATTGCCCTTAAATCACCGGCGACATCATGGACCTCGAAAACTATACCGGTATAATATGCCAAACCTCTTACAATCGACATATCAAAAACACAGTAATCTGCAATCCCCATAGTCTCCAGTAACTGAAAAAGCTGATTAACCTCTTCCAGTGCCCTGGCCGACTTATCCGAGAGACTTAATATGTTCGAAATATCCTCCGCCAGGCTCACTTCCATAATAGACTTGACAGTCGATTCAATACTTTCATTTTGTATAAGGTCGTGCAGGCTTGCCTGGAAAGCTTCAGAAGGTATTTTCGCCTTTTTGTCCAGAAGAAGGTAAATGTCCTCAAGCTGTTTATTAACATTCAGACTCTCCAGTAAGGATGCAAGCAGCTTCCTGCTGGATATTTTGACTTTAATGTCATTTTTCCCAAGTCCTGCTGATATCAGATAATCAACGGTAGTAAAGATTACCTCCGCATCAGCAATAACCTCATCAATCCCAATAATGTCTATGTTCCATTGCCAAAATTCCCTGAGCCTTCCCTTTTGTGGTCTTTCTGCCCGGCACATTCTCGGAACAGAAAACCATTTTACAGGTTTGGAAAGCGAATTTATCTGGGCATTTACCATTCTGGCAAGTGTTGGAGTTATCTCCGGCCTGATTGCAAGCTCTCTGCCGCCTCTATCTGTAAGGTTGAAGAGCTGCTCAACTATTTCATCTCCGCTTTTGACCTGATACATCTTAAGGTATTCGAAGATCGGCCCCTCATATTCCTCAAAACCGTTTCGCCTGGAGGCCGTTTTCCAACCGTCAACAATATGGTTATGAACCGCCATCATGGGGGGGTAAAAATCTCTGGTGCCCTTAACCGCTTTTATTTTCATTTGTGAACCTTCTGCTTTTTGTTATCCTTTCTCTGCTTCTTCGGCAAAAGCTTGTCAAGCACATTTGGTCCGAACTTAATCTTCATATACTCCTCCATCTGTTTATCATTCACAAAGTGGAGTTCATAATCATAGTCATTGCCGGTATAATCACAGGAATCGTCCTCATATTTTCGGCAAATTTTTGGTCTTTTATCGTATATTTCACAAAGATAATTTTCATTGTTGAGATGCCTGCATTTATTCTTAATGTTAAGATACCAATCTCCATCCTCAACGAAGACCGTAATATCCTCATGGGCCAGATACCACCTGATATCGTCAAAATCATCCCAGTCCTCAGGCGTTTCAATCGGCAAGGCAAAATATCTGCAACACAGCCCTGTACATTCCGAACATAAAGCCTTCTTTTGTCCCTTTTGTTTTCCTTTAGCCTTTTTAGAAGCCATAAACAGTCTCCATCACAGTAATTATGATAATATCATTACAATAATATATTTACAGAAGACATTCATTATATTTGTGTACCGGTACAAAGTCAAGAAAAGGAAATGTTCAGCATCCGTTATTAACCGGAATATTCAAAAAAACTAACTCATCTGCCCCGGATGAACTGAGTAAAGCAAGCTTAGCTTCGTTTAACACCTGTGAGGTTTTCCATCATCTCCCAGCAAACCTTATCTTCGGCATTTTTTGAAAGGTATGAAAGAAACAGCCTGGCAGCGTCTTCTTTTTTACCCATTTCAGCTAAAAGCCTGCCGGAATTAACTACCGTTTCACGGTCATAGGGAGAAAGTGAGAGAGCTTTTTTATAATACCTCAGAGCATCTATAATTTTTTTTCTTTCATAATATAGATTGCCGAGACAAGTGTATATATTAGCGGTTTCGGGGGATATCTTCAATGCTTTATTGAATAGTTCACATGCAAGATGGTAATTGCCTTGTTTCATGGCCTGTTTACCGTCTCTTATCAAAGCTGCCTTGGGGTCCTTTCCTCCCCATTTTTTTCTAAAAGAGTCAATCTCCTGGTCGCTGTAAAAATGTTTCACAAATTTTGTATTATAAATATTATCAAGCAATTGATAATCAAACTCAACCGTATCGATAAACCTGCTGTAGAGAGAAGCATAAGGCTTTTGTTCAGCAACATTTGAGCCGACAGCATCAAATTTGTCAATATTCATAAATTCCCTGAAGGCATGGTTCGCACATTCTCTGTATTTTTCAAACTTGAGTACAAGTATATCTGCCCTTGGAGCGGCATAAATACTGTACCCTTTTGCACGATTGAATGGATGGTCGTACAGATCGATGTCGAAAACAACCTTAAGCTCATTATCAAACCACGCTGTTCCGAATTCCCTGTCAGGATTATATCTTTTAATTTTATTTAAGACAAACTCCTTTACATCCTCCAGAGCTTTATCATCATCTCTGCCTATTACATGCGGCAGTCCGCCTCTTAACCCCTCAAAGGCCGCGGATATCATCCTTGACATAGGTTCACGAAATGCCGTAACCACTTTCCAGCGAAAATCATAGTCGCCGCTTTGAATGATATTGCTGATATAATTTGCAAGAGTAAGATGACGAGGGAATTCTCCGGTCTGCTTCTCCTGGTTTAGAAAGTGACAGAATCTTTCAGGATTGAGGGTATGAACATGAGCAATGTTAAAACCATGTCTTACCAGTGTGTTACGAGTAGAACAACCGGCTGTTTTACCCATTTGGTAGACTAAAACAGGCATATTGTCTTTTTTAAATGCAGAAACCATTCTGTTCGGCATCATATTTTCAATAAGCTTATTACCCAATATTTCGTCCTTTCCTATACCTTTGTACATCTCCCAGGTAAGATAATTAAAAAATTACCGGACCTTTTCTATATTTTTGTTTTTCGACAATTACAGTGCAAATTATTGAGAAAAAAGCGAAAAATATTGATTGAGACTATATCGTCGATATATTTAATAATATTGATTTCTGATAAAATATGAATTATTACCATATTGAATAAAAACAAAACGGACCATTAATGGATATTAATTTAAGTCATAGAGCTGATAATTCCCGTCTTTCTGATACAATGTCTGTTGTTACGACGGCAAAGGAACTTTCTGACCGGAATTTTGATGTTATCAGCCTTGCGGCCGGGGAACCGGACTTTCCTACACCTGATTTCATAAGAGAAAAGACCATAGAAGCCCTGAATGAAGGCCAAACAAGATATACAAATGCGGCTGGGCTTTTGGAGCTTAGAGAAGCAATCTGTGAAAAATTAAAGAATGAGAACGGTCTTTCATACTCATCGAACCAGATAATTGTTAATTTTGGTGCAAAACACAGTATGTATGAAGCTATACAGGCAATCGCAGAGCAAAATGATGAAGTTATCATACCATCGCCCTGGTGGGTGACTTATCCGGAAGCAGTAAAACTTTCTTCGGCCAATCCAGTGGAAATTGCCGCAAAAAAAGAAAATGGATATAAAATTACACCAGAACAGCTCGAAAACACGATAAATGAGAAAACAAAGGCAATTATTTTTAACAGTCCGAACAATCCAACCGGAGCCGTTTATACAAGGAAACAAATGCTGGAGCTGGCAAAGGTTCTAAAAGGAACGGATATAATAGTTATTTCAGATGAGATTTATGAAAAATTTATCTATCAGGACAGAGAATTTACAAGTTTCGCTTCGTTAAATGATGATTGTTATGATAGAACCGTAACTATAAACGGATGCAGTAAAAGTTACGCTATGACAGGATGGCGGGTTGGTTATGCAGCAGGCCCTGATAAGATAATTGACTCTATGATACGAATGCAGTCGCATATGACCCATAACACACCTCCTTTTGTGCAGGCAGGAGCAAAGACTGCGATTAAAAAAGGAGCTGCATTCGCTGAAAAAATGCGTGTCAAATTCCGGGAACGAGCAAAGTTTTTAACTGAAAAACTTAACAGTATAAACGGAATAAAGTGCAATATGCCCGAAGGAGCCTTTTATTGTTTTGCCGATATTTCAGGTTTGCTGGGCAAAAAAAGCGGCGAAAGCACTATTACCAACAGCATTGAGCTTGCGTTTGACCTGTTGAAAAAACAATTTGTAGCGACAGTACCGGGAGATTATTTCGGCTGTGAAAATCATATAAGGCTTACTTTCACAAAATCTGCTAAAGAACTGGAACAAGCTTCATTCAGGATAAACAAATGGACAAAACAGTTGACTTAACAAATAACAAAGCTTTTGACGGCTGGCAAATGATCGTATTTTGGCTTGCAATGTTTATCTGTACCTTTTACGCCTGTACTCATATGGTAGCTGCGGGTGATACATGGGTAGCAATGGCGTGCGGAAGGCATCATTCAAACCATGGTGTAGATACGGTTGAACCGTTCAGCGCTAACAGCCATCAGGCAGGTCCAACAGAACAACAGCTGGAAAAATTTCCGGAATGGACACACGGAATAATAGAAACATTTCATCCGACCGGCTGGATTAACCAGAACTGGGGCACCCATATAACTTTCTTTTCCCTTGCAAAATGGTTTTCCGGGGATAAAGAGTGGGACTATAATTACAATATGCTGATATTCTGGAAGTTCGCTGTCAATATACTGGCTGTGATAGTTGTTTATTATCTTGGTACAGTTCTGGGGGCAAACCGGGCAGTTTCGGCGATAGCAGCTGGTCTGGCCCTGGTTATAGGCAGAACTTTCCTGGATGTCAGGCCGGCAGTATACTCAAATCTTCTTGCACCGCTGTTACTTCTGATACTTGCGCTGGCAGTTTACAAACACATCCGTTATATCTGGTTTATCGTACCGCTGGCAGTTTTCTGGGGTAACGTGCACGGCGGATACATTTACATTTTTATAATGCTGATTCCTTTCATCGGACTGCACCTGTTGAGAATTCTGCCTAAAAAATGGTCCCTGATACTGTATAATCTTGGAGCTGCGGTACTTTTGATACTGGTACTGGTAAAAATGAACGGCGCATCAAATCAGCCTACCGATGAAGCCAGGGCGTCGGTACTGAAATTCTTCTCACTGCTTATTCTACTGATATTTTTTGAACTTTCCCTTACCATAGGCAGAAAATATATGGTAAAGAT